>NZ_JBVHTR010000001.1:355758-378417 GCF_055565775.1 Streptomyces sp. NPDC028331
GAAAAGAAAGACAGGCATGAAAACGTGCTCCCCCCCCACGACCCCCCCCTCCCCCTATCCCATGAGATCGTGTCAGGGTAGGGGTCCCCCCCCCCCCCCCCCCCCCCCCCCCCCGGGCCCCCGTCGCTTGCCGGGCCGTTCGCCGGTGCGTGCTGGGCGGAGTCGGGCAGCCGGGTGCCACCTCGCTCGCCGTCCAGGACCGGACCTACCGCGTGAACGCCCTCGCCGTACGGCGTCCCCCGTGCCCGACCACTGCCCGAGGCCCGACCGCCACCCGGGTCGGGAAGGCCCGACGCGTCAGGGCCGTGTCCGCCTCTCACGGGGAGGGGACACGGCCCTGGGTGGGAGAGTGTGCGACGTCGGCCCGGGTTCAGTTCGAGCGGATGACGATCGACGAGCAGACCTTGTCGGCGAACGTCTGGCGCTTGGCGTCCCAGGCCGGCCACAGCCAGCCCAGGTAGCAGGCCAGGCTGTCCAGGAAGTGGGCGAGGCGGCGGACGAAGGCCATGCCGACGCCGAGCGGCTGGCCGTCGATCTCCCGCACCAGGCGGATGCCGAGCGCCTTCTTGCCGAGGGTCTGGCCGGTGCGGCCTTCCATGATGAGCTGCCAGATGGCGAGGCCCAAGATGATGAGGAACCCGATCAGCATCAGTGCGGGCGTGTTGCGTCCGAGGATGATCAGCAGGTACGGGACGGCGAACACGAGCCCGTCCACCAGCGTCCCCAGGAACCGCTGACCCCAGTTGGCGTACGAGGGCTGGACCCCGTACCCGGGCTGCTGCGGGTACCCGTAGGCGGCCTGCGGCGGCACGCCCGGCGCCTGGGGGTAGCCGTACCCGGGCTGCTGGCCCTGCTGGGGGTAGCCGTACCCGGGCTGCTGGCCCTGCTGGGGGTATCCGTACCCCTGCTGGGGGTCCTGCGGCTGTCCGTAGGGGTTGTTGGGCGAGCCGAAACTCATGGCCGTTTCCTCCGTTGACGCATGCATGCGGGGACGATGCGGATTGCGCGGAGGAACGTCACGAACCGAGCGGTTTGCCCCCCGAACACGAACCGCGTAACTGCGCAGCTCATCGTTCTAGTAGCGGCGGTGATCTGTCCAGTCGCCGGAAACATGTGTTGTGCAGTCGCAATGTGCGTGATCCTCCCGGTCCGGCCGCTCCCGCCGGCGAGCCCGAGGAGCGCTTCCCACCCGGATTGGAACCAGGGCCGGGTCATCCGCGAGGATGGGACCATGACCGCCCAGATTCTCGATGGCAAGGCCACCGCAGCCGCGATCAAGTCCGATCTGACCGCCCGCGTGGCGGCGCTGAAGGAGAAGGGCGTCACGCCCGGCCTCGGCACGATCCTGGTCGGGGACGACCCCGGCAGCCGCAAGTACGTCGCGGGCAAGCACCGCGACTGCGCCGAGGTCGGCATCGCGTCGATCCAGCGCGAGCTGCCCGCGACGGCCACCCAGGAGGAGATCGAGGCGGTCGTCCGCGAGCTGAACGAGGACCCGGCCTGCACCGGCTACATCGTGCAGCTCCCGCTGCCCAGGGGCATCGACGAGAACCGGATCCTGGAGCTGATGGACCCGGCCAAGGACGCGGACGGCCTGCACCCGATGAACCTCGGCCGCCTCGTCCTGAACGAGCCGGCGCCGCTTCCCTGCACCCCCAACGGCATCCTCACCCTGCTGCGCCGCTACGGCGTCGAGATCAAGGGCGCCGAGGTCGTGGTCGTGGGCCGGGGCGTGACCATCGGGCGCCCGATGCCGCTGCTGCTGACGCGGCGCAGCGAGAACGCCACGGTCACCCAGTGCCACACGGGCACCCGCGACCTCTCGGCCCACCTCAAGCGCGCCGACATCGTGATCGCCGCGGCCGGCTCGGCCCACCTGGTCCGCGCCGAGGACGTGAAGCCGGGCGCGGCCGTCCTGGACGTCGGTGTCTCGCGCAACGCCGAGGGCAAGATCGTCGGCGACGTCCACCCGGACGTGGCCGAGGTGGCCGGCTGGATCTCCCCGAACCCGGGCGGTGTCGGCCCGATGACCCGGGCCCAACTGCTGGTCAACGTGGTCGAGGCGGCGGAGCGCAGTGTCGGCTGAGGCCAGGCCCGCGGGCGACCCGGAAGAGGGCGCCGCGGGGCAGCGGGAAGCCGACACCGACCCGGTGGTGACGGACGCGGTCAGCGCCCCCGACGTGGACGGTGTGCCGCGGCGCGCGACCCGGCGGTTTCCGCGGGTCACCCGCGACACCGCGCGGCCCGAGGGCGGTGGCAGGGCCGCGCCCCGTGACGCTCCCGCGCCCGCCCGGCAGTGGCCCATCCTCACCGTGCTGGCCGTCGTCGGCCTCGGCCTGCTGCTGACCGCGCTGGACGCGTTCCGCTTCGGCACGATCCTGATCGGCGTCGCGCTGCTGGGCGGCGCCGTGATGCGCTGGGCGCTGCCCGACGTGGGCATGCTCGCGGTGCGCTCCCGCTTCACGGACATGGTCACGTACGGCGTCCTGGGCCTGGCCATCGTGCTGCTGGCGATGATGGCGCAGCCCCACCCGTGGCTGGAGATACCGTTCCTGGACGACACGCTGCACTTCACGGTGCGTGCCTGAACGGCGCGTGCCTGAACGGCGCGTGCCTGAACGGCGCGTGCCTGAACGGCGCGTGCCTGAACGGCGCGTGCCTGAACGGCGCGTGCCCGAACGGCTCGTGCCCGAACGGCTCGTGCCCGAACGGCCGTAGGCGAGCTGTCCGTGTCCGAACCGACCCTGTGCGAACCGACCCTGCCCGGTCTCGAGGCGGCGTCCCGGTCCCCACCCCCGTCAGGGACCGGGACGCCGGAAACACCTTCATGTACATGGCGGAGCTGTTCAACACCTGGCAGTCCGCTGTGGCACGGAAGTGACCATTCCGCTACGGTGCCGGAGCCCCGCAACGGAACCGGTCCCGCCCCTGACGCCGTCAATCGAACGGATACACGCTCTTTGACCGGGTGACGCGGAGGGGTGAGCGATGGGCGCCTGGCAGCCGCTGCCGGACGATCTGCCGCCGGAAGTACGGCACTTCGTGGAGCAGTTGCGGCTCCTGAAGGACCGCACCGGGCTCAGCCTCGTCGCCCTCGGCGCCCGCACCGCGTACAGCAAGTCCTCCTGGCAGCGCTACCTCAACGCCACCCAGCCGCCGCCCCGCCAGGCGGTCACGGCGCTGTGCCGGGTCGCGGGGCTCGAGGCCGAGGAGACCGAACGGTTCGGTGTGCGCTGGGAGCTGGCGGTGCACGCCTGGCCCCGGCAGCCGGCCCCCGCGCCCGCCGCGGCGGGAGGTCCGGCGCAGGCTCTGGCGGGAGGCCCGGCGCGCACGGCGCCGGGAGGTCCCGCCCCCACCCCGGCGGGAGGTCCCGCCCCCGCTCCCGTCCCGGGACAGTACGAGGAGGACCCGACGATTCCGTGGTGGGACCGGCTCCAGGAGGAGCCCGAGCCCCGTCCCGCCGGCCGCCGGCTCAGCCGGCTCCTCCTCGCCGCGGTTCTCGGCCTGCTGGCGCTGCTCGTCGTCGCCGTCGTCGGCGCCCTGGCCCTCGGGTGAGCCGGACCCCTGTGCCGGGCGTGCCCCCTGTGCCGCCCTGTGCCCGGTGAGGTCGCCGCCGTGTTCCCGTTGTGTCGATGTGTTGACAAGTTCGCGCATGGACCGCGAACCGTTCGCACACGGCGGCTAACGTGTCCAATCGGGACGGTCCGGGACGTCCCGCGCGATCGAACCGAACACGGGGCGTGTGACGGCGCTCGCCCCCGCCCGACTGCCTCGGTGCGCCCCGTCCCGGCGGCACGCACCCCGGCCGGACACGCTCGGCGTGGGTAGCCACAACGGGGACTCGGCAGCGGGCACCACGCACGGGGAAGCAGGGGAACAACAGCACATACCGGGGGAAAGAGGGGGGAAGCAATGCCTCGCTGGAAGGCCTTGCCCGATGAACTCGACCCGCAGGTGAAGGAGTTCACGGCACAGCTCCGGCGGCTCGTGGACCGCAGTGGTCTGAGCGTGTCCGCCGTGGCCGACCGCACGGGCTACAGCAAGACGTCCTGGGAGCGTTACCTGGGCGGCCGGCTGCTCGCACCGAAGGGCGCGATCGTCGCCCTCGCCGAGGTGACCGGCACCCCGCCCGTTCATCTGACCACCATGTGGGAGCTGGCCGAACGGGCCTGGAGCCGGGCGGAGATGCGGCACGACAGAACCATGGAGGCCATCCGGATCTCCCAGGCGCGCGCCGCGCTCGGCGAGTTCGGGGCGGCCGCCGAGGACCCCGGCCGCGGCGGCAGGGCCACCCGCAGCGTCACGGCCACGCCCGGTGTCGCGGGCCCCGCGGGGGTCTCCCCGACGGTGCCGCCGCAGCCGACGCCCGAGCAGACCCCGGACGCGGCGGGCGACTCCGGGACGGCGCGCGGCGGTTCGGGGGACGCGGGTTCGACGGGCGGCAACTCCTGGGGGCTCGCCGGGTTCAAGGGGCCGTCGAGGGCCGGCCGGCGCCCGGACACGGCGCCCGAGGCCACGGGACCGGCCCCCGCACCGGCGCCCGCTCCGGACGCGCCCGGGCCGCACGGACCGGCACCCTCCGATGCCCGGCCGGACACCGGCGGCGGGTTCGGCGCGGCGCGCCGCAGGCGGCGGCTCACCATGTTCGTGGCGGGGCTCCTCGGGGCGCTCCTGGTGATCGCGGCGGCGTTCTACCTCACCGGCGGCGACGACGAGCCCGCCGCCGCCCCCAGGCCCACCGCGACCTCGCCGAGCCCGGACGCCGACCTGCCGCCCGGCGTCAGGTGCAGCGGGGCGAGTTGCACGGGCAAGGACCCGGAGGCCATGGGCTGCGGCGGCACACAGGCGGGTACCAGCACCAGCGTCACCGTGGGCACCACCCTCGTCGAGGTCCGCTACAGCAGGACCTGCGGCGCCGCGTGGGCCCGTATCACCCGGGCGGCGCGTGGCGACACGGTCGAGGTGTCGGCGGCCGGGGCGCGGAAGCAGACGGGCTCCGTCACCACCGCCGGGGACACCGACGCGTACACCCCGATGGTGGCCGTGAAGGACGGGGCCGCGGCGAAGGCGTGCGTGACGCTGGGCTCGGGGCAGAAGGGGTGCACGAAGTAGCACGGCGGCGGCAGTCGGGGGCGCGCGGAAGGGTGCCGTGCGTCCCTCGCCGAAAAGAATCACGCCACGAGGACGCATGAGCGTCCCGGCGCGGGGCAAGCGGACCGTACACCCCCACGGGAGTCCGGCAGCGCCGGAGGGCCGAACCCCCTTCCGGTCGGACACCCCCCACGGCGGCCGCCGCTCAGTCCCCCCTCATCGAGCAGGCGGCCGCCGCCTCGTGATGTTGTGGGACGGGCCACACGGGCCCGGCCGTCCGGGATCCCGGAGGCGCGATAGCCTGACCGCTGGATCTCTCTTGACGCCAAGAGATCGATCATCCGTAACCGTGATCGATCGTCGCGGCGGGCGCCGGCCACGAGCCGGTGACGGGGATCCCCCACCCCGGGGCGACGACGCCCCACCGCCAGCTGTCATACGGAGAACGCCATGACCCGCACTCCCGTGAACGTCACCGTCACCGGCGCGGCCGGCCAGATCGGCTACGCACTGCTCTTCCGCATCGCCTCCGGCCAGCTGCTCGGCGCGGACGTGCCGGTCAAGCTGCGCCTCCTGGAGATCACCCCGGCTCTCAAGGCCGCCGAGGGCACGGCCATGGAGCTGGACGACTGCGCGTTCCCGCTCCTGCAGGGCATCGACATCACGGACGACCCGAACGTGGCCTTCGACGGCACCAACGTGGCCCTCCTGGTGGGCGCCCGCCCCCGCACGAAGGGCATGGAGCGCGGTGACCTCCTCGAGGCCAACGGCGGCATCTTCAAGCCGCAGGGCAAGGCCATCAACGACCACGCCGCGGACGACGTCAAGGTCCTGGTCGTCGGCAACCCGGCCAACACCAACGCCCTGATCGCCCAGGCCGCCGCGCCGGACGTACCGGCCGAGCGGTTCACCGCGATGACGCGTCTGGACCACAACCGCGCGCTGACCCAGCTCGCGAAGAAGACGGGCACCTCGGTCGCCGACATCAAGCGCCTGACGATCTGGGGCAACCACTCCGCCACCCAGTACCCGGACATCTTCCACGCCACGGTCGCCGGCAAGAACGCCGCCGAGGTCGTGAACGACGAGAAGTGGCTGGCCGAGGACTTCATCCCGACCGTCGCCAAGCGCGGCGCCGCCATCATCGAGGCCCGCGGCGCCTCGTCGGCCGCCTCCGCCGCCAACGCCGCCATCGACCACGTGTACACCTGGGTCAACGGCACCGCCGAGGGCGACTGGACCTCCATGGCCATCCCGTCGGACGGCTCCTACGGCGTCCCCGAGGGCCTGATCTCCTCCTTCCCGGTCACCACCAAGGACGGCAAGTACGAGATCGTCCAGGGCCTGGAGATCAACGAGTTCTCCCGCGCCCGCATCGACGCCTCCGTCAAGGAGCTCGAGGAGGAGCGCGACGCGGTCCGCGGCCTCGGCCTCATCTGACACGTCGGCGCCCCGCGCCACGGGCCCCGTTCCGGTTCGCTCCGGAGCGGGGCCCGCTTCGTCGTGCCGGGGCGCGGGCGTCGGGACCGGGCCGAAGGCGCCGGCACGCCTCCCGGGGCCGGCGGCCCCGCCCTGTCCCTCAGGTCCGCGACGGCTGCGGAACCCGTGAGATGTCCACCGTCCGGCTCGCCGGCGGCGTCGTCTTCGGCACCGGCACGTTGTAGGCGGTGAAGGTCAGGCTCAGATCCGTGTCCGGGCCCTTCTGGGCCGCACGGTAGAGGCGGTGCGCCTTGCCCGTGGTGACGTACAGCGTCGAGGTGAAGCCGTTCACCGTGAAGGTCAGCGGGACCACCCGGGTGCCGTCGATCCTCGTCGCGAGGCCCTCCTTCAGGGAGGAGGGCACGGAGACCTTCGCGACCTGCTGGATCTGCCGGAGGTCGCAGGTGCTCGCGATGCCGGCGAGCAGGTTGCTGGACGTGGAGCCGTGGATGTAGCGGCCGCTGAACGTCGTGGCCAGGTCGGCACCCCGCTTGCCGGGGTACTCCGCCTTCCAGAAGGCCGCGTCCGGCTTCAGCCACACGTCGCTGCCCCGTTTGACGATCTGGACGGTGCCGCCGTGTCCGCCCAGCGTCATGGTGCCGGCGCAGTTCCCGGCCCGGTCCAGGGCGAGGTCCATCGACGTGGGCAGACGCTTGCTCGACGTCGCCGTCGCGCTGCGGTCCTCGTAGACGAGCCGGACGGATGTGGCGTTCCGCAGCCCCTGCTCCGCCAGTGCGGCGAGCTGCTGCGGGCTCTGGTTTCCTCCGGTCTGGGCGGGGACGGCGGCGCTCGCCGGTGGGGAGAACAGCACGGGGGGCAGCAGCAGCGCCATCGACAGGGCGCTCGTAGCGATCGCGAAGCCATGGGTTCGGGACATCACGTCACCTCCAGTGGCTCAGCGTACTTTTCACCCTTTTCGACCGCATTTTTAGTGACGCTCCGCACTTTCGGCCGCGGAGCCCGCATGCATCGACGGGTCGGGGGCAGGAGCGCACCCGGCCCCGAGTGACACCGGTGTGACACAGGGGCACCGCACAGGAACCGGAAGGCAGTACCGATCATGGCCGGACAGCAGGCACGGCAGGCAGAGCAGACGATCCATGTGGCGGGGGAGTGGCGCTCGGCCCTCTCCGGCGCCACGCGCGAAGTCCTCGACCCGGCGGATGCCACCCCGTTCGCCGTGGTCGCGGAAGGTGACGAGCGGGACGCCGACGCCGCGGTGGAGGCTGCGCGCCGGGCCTTCGACGAGGGGCCGTGGCCGCACACGCCGGTCGCGGAGCGCGCCGCGCTGCTGCACCGCGTCGCCGATCTTCTCATACGCGATCGCGAAGAACTGGGCCTGCTGGAGAGCCGGGACGCCGGCAAGACCGTCGAGGAGGGCCGGGTCGACATCGACTGCGTCGCCGACGCCTTCCGGTACTTCGCGAACCTGGTCGCCGCCGAGGGCGCCGGCCGGGTCGTCGACGCCGGCTCGCCCGACATCCACAGCGTGGTCGTGCACGAACCCATCGGCGTGTGCACGTTGATCACTCCCTGGAACTACCCGCTGCTGCAGGCGAGTTGGAAGATCGCCCCGGCCCTCGCCGCAGGCAACACGTTCGTGGTCAAGCCCAGCGAGATCACCCCGATGACGACGATCGCGCTGATCGAGCTGCTGGCCGAGGCCGGGCTGCCCGACGGGGTCGCGAACATCGTCACCGGGCCCGGGCACTCCGTCGGCGCCCGGCTCGCCGAGCACCCCGGTGTCGACCTCGTCTCCTTCACCGGCGGCCTGGTCAGCGGCACGAAGGTCGCGCAGGCCGCCGCCGCGGGCGTCAAGAAGATCGCCCTGGAGCTCGGCGGCAAGAACCCCAACGTGGTCTTCGCCGACGCCTGCGCCACCGAGGAGGGCTTCGACACCGCCGTCGACCAGGCCCTCAACGCCGCCTTCATCCACAGTGGCCAGGTCTGCTCGGCGGGCGCCCGCCTCATCGTGGAGGAGTCCGTCCGCGACCGCTTCGTCGCCGAACTCGCCCGCCGCGCCGGGAAGATCAAGCTGGGCCGCGGCACCGAGAAGGGCGTCGAGTGCGGCCCGCTCGTCTCCGAACAGCAGCGCGCCAAGACCGAGGCGTACGTCGCCTCCGCGCTCTCCGAGGGCGCGGTGCTGCGCTGCGGCGGCAAGCGGCCCGAGCCGAGCGACATCCGGCCCGCGACCGGCTACTTCTACGAGCCGACCGTCCTCGACCGCTGCCACCGGGAGATGAAGGTCGTCCGGGAGGAGGTCTTCGGGCCCGTCCTCACCGTGGAGACCTTCCGCACCGAGGACGAGGCGGTGGCGCTCGCCAACGACACCGAGTACGGCCTCGCCGGCGCCGTGTGGACCGCCGACGCCGGCCGCGCCCGCCGCGTCGCCGGACGCCTGCGCCACGGCACCGTCTGGATCAACGACTTCCACCCCTACCTCCCGCAGGCGGAGTGGGGCGGCTTCGGCAAGAGCGGCATCGGCCGCGAACTCGGCCCGGCCGGCCTCGCCGAGTACCGCGAGACCAAGCACGTCTACCAGAACCTCGCCCCCAAGCCGGTGCGGTGGTTCGCGGGCTGACCCCCGCCCCCTCGGACCGATCACCGACCTCCCACCACCCCCCGCCTTCCCGTCCCCCCACTCCCCCCACCTCCCCCGTATCCCTGGAGCAAGACGCCCATGCCCGAGACCACCCGCGAGTACGACTACGTCGTCATCGGCGGCGGAACCGCAGGCTCCGTCATCGCCTCCCGCCTCACCGAGAACCCGGACGTCACCGTCGCCGTCATCGAGGGCGGCCCGAGCGACGTCGGCCGCGACGACGTCCTCACCCTGCGCCGCTGGATGGGCCTGCTCGGCGGCGAACTCGACTACGACTACCCGACCACCGAACAGCCGCGCGGCAACTCCCACATCCGGCACAGCCGCGCCCGCGTCCTCGGCGGCTGCTCCTCCCACAACACCCTCATCGCCTTCAAGCCGCTGCCGTCCGACTGGGACGAGTGGGAGGCCGCCGGCGCCGACGGCTGGGGCGCCGTCCCGATGGAGGCCTACTACGCGCGGCTGAAGAACAACATCGTCCCGGTCGACGAGAAGGACCGGAACGCCATCGCCCGCGACTTCGTGGACGCCGCCCAGGCCGCGCTCGGCGTCCCCCGCGTCGAGGGCTTCAACAAGAAGCCGTTCACCGAGGGCGTCGGCTTCTTCGACCTCGCCTACCACCCGGAGGACAACAAGCGCTCCAGCGCGTCGGTGGCGTATCTGCACCCCGTGATGGACGAACGCGCCAACCTGACGATCCTGCTGGAGACGTGGGCGTACCGGCTGGAGCTGGACGGCACCCGCGCGCGGGGCGTGCACGTGCGCACCAAGGAGGGCGAGGAGATCCTCGTACGGGCCCGGCGGGAGGTCGTGCTGTGCGCCGGCGCCGTCGACTCGCCGCGGCTGCTGCTGCACTCCGGCATCGGCCCCAAGGCGGACCTGGAGCGGCTCGGCATCCCGGTGGTGCACGACCTGCCGGGCGTCGGCGAGAACCTGCTCGACCACCCCGAGTCGGTCATCGTGTGGGAGACCAACGGCCCCATACCGGAGAACTCCGCGATGGACTCCGACGCGGGCCTGTTCGTGCGCCGCGACCCCGGCCACGCGGGCCCGGACCTGATGTTCCACTTCTACCAGATCCCGTTCACGGACAACCCGGAGCGACTCGGCTACGAGCGGCCCGAGTTCGGCGTCTCGATGACCCCCAACATCCCCAAGCCCAAGAGCCGCGGCCGGCTGTACCTGACCAGCCCCGACCCGTCGGTCAAGCCGGCCCTGGACTTCCGCTACTTCACCGACGAGGACGACTACGACGGCCGCACCCTCGTCGACGGCATCCGCATCGCCCGCGAGATCGCGAAGACCGAGCCGCTGGCGGGGTGGCTGAAGCGGGAGGTGTGCCCGGGCCCGGACGTCACGGGTGACGAGGAACTGAGCGAGTACGCCCGCAAGGCCGCCCACACCGTGTACCACCCGGCGGGCACCTGCCGCATGGGCGCCGAGACCGACGACCTCGCCGTCGTCGACCCCGAGCTGCGCATCCGCGGCCTGGACGGCATCCGCGTCGCCGACGCCTCCGTCTTCCCGACCATGCCGGCCGTCAACCCGATGATCGGGGTGCTGATGGTCGGCGAGAAGGCCGCCGACCTGATCGGAGGTGGTGCGTGATGAGCACCCCGGTCTCGAACACCCCGGTCTCGAACGCGCCGGTCTTCTCCGTCGACGGCCTGTGGAAGGTCTTCGGGCCCAAGGCGGACCGCGTCCCCACCGACCCGGAGCTCGGCGCGCTGAGCCCCGCCGAGCTGCGCGAACGCACCGGCTGCACGGCCGCCGTCCGTGATGTGAGCTTCGACGTCCGCAAGGGCGAGGTGTTCGTCGTCATGGGCCTGTCCGGCTCGGGCAAGTCCACGCTCGTGCGCTGTCTGACCCGCCTCATCGAACCGACCGCGGGCACCATCGTCATCGACGGCGAGGACGTCCGCGCCATGGACCGGTCCCGGCTGCGCGAACTGCGCCGCCACCGGGCCGCGATGGTCTTCCAGCACTTCGGCCTGCTGCCGCACCGCACGGTCCTCGACAACGTGGCCTACGGCCTGGAGATCCAGGGCCTGGGCAGGTCCGAACGCCGCGAGAAGGCCGCCGAGGTCGTCGCGAAGGTCGGCCTGGAGGGCATGGAGCACCGCCGCCCCGGCCAGCTCTCGGGCGGCCAGCAGCAGCGCGTCGGGCTCGCCCGGGCGCTCGCCGTCGACCCCGAGGTGCTCCTGTTCGACGAGCCGTTCAGCGCGCTCGACCCGCTGATCCGGCGCGACATGCAGGAGGAGGTCGTCCGGCTGCACCGCGAGGAGGGCCGCACGATGGTCTTCATCACCCACGACCTCAACGAGGCCCTCAAACTGGGCGACCGCATCGCGCTGATGCGCGACGGCCGCGTGGTGCAGCTCGGCACGCCCGAGGAGATCGTGGGCTCCCCGGCCGACGACTACGTCCGCGAGTTCGTCCGGGACGTCCCCCGCGAACAGGTCATGACCGTCCGCAGTGCCATGCGCACCGCGTCCCTGGAGGAGGCGGGCAGCGGCCCCGCGGTACCGCCGGACGCGACGGTGTCGGAGGCGATCGAGGCCGTGGCCCGCGCCGGCGCCCCGGCGCGGGTGGTGGACGACGGCCGCTGCCTCGGCCTGGTCGACTCCGAGGCGCTGCTCGGGGTGGTCGCCGGGGTCGCCGCGAGCAAGGCGACGAGCAAGGAGACGGGCACGGGCGAGGAGACGCCGTCCCGCACGGCCCGGGCCAAGAAGGCCGCGGCCGGGATGGCCGCCGTGGCCGCGGGCAAGCGGGCCGCCGTGGCGGCACAGGTGGGCGAGGCGGGTACCTCCGCGCGAGCCAAGTCGGGTGTGACGGAGGCACCCGGCAAGCAGGGGCCGGCGAACCGTCCCCCGCTCAGCGCCGGCAAGGGGGACGCCTGATGGCCACGATCACCGCAAGCGCCCCCCGCACGCTCCTGCCCGGCTTCTTCAGGACCCGCGCCGCCCGCAAGCTCCTGGTGCTGGCGGTCGTCGCCGCGGTCCTCGTACCGCTGGCCGACTCCCGCTGGCCCGGCGCCAGTTGGCCCGGTTCCCTCACCGTCGACCTCTCCAAGCCCCTCACCACGGCCAGCAACTGGGTCATCGACAACCGGGACAGCCACCCCCTGTTCCTCTACTTCTTCGGCTACATCAGCAACGCCGTCGTCCTCTCCGTCCGCGCCGTCTACCTCGTCCTCCTCGCCGCGGGCTGGCCGGGGGTCACGGTCGCGGCCGCCCTGGTGGCCTGGCGTGTGGCCGGTGTCCGCCTCGCCCTCGGCACGGCCGCGGCGTTCCTCGCCTGCGGTCTGCTCGACATGTGGGTGGCGACCATGCAGACCCTCGCCCTCATGGTGGTCGCGGTCCTCGCCTCGGTCGTTGTGGGCGCGCTGCTCGGCCTGGGCGCCGGCCTGTCGGACCGCGTGGAACGCGCCCTGCGCCCGGTCCTGGACACCATGCAGGTGCTGCCCGCGTTCGCCTACCTCCTCCCCGTGGTCCTGGTCTTCGGCATCGGTGTCCCCGCCGCCGTCCTCGCCACGGTCGTCTACGCCGCCCCGCCGATGGCCCGCCTGACCGCCCTCGGACTGCGCGGTGCCGACAAGGAGGTGCTGGAGGCGGTCGACTCCCTCGGCGCCACCGCACGCCAGCGCCTGCTGACCGCCCGTATCCCGCTGGCCCGCAAGGAACTCCTGCTCGGCCTCAACCAGACGATCATGATGGCGCTGTCCATGGCGGTCATCGCCTCCGTGATCGGTGCCGGCGGCCTCGGTGACCGCGTCTACCAGGCACTGGCGTCGGTCGACGTGGGCGCCGCGCTGGCCGCGGGCATCCCCATCGTGCTGCTGGCCGTCGTCCTGGACCGGGTGACGTCCGCGGCGGGCAACCGGCTCGGGCAGGAGCAGCGCAGCGCCCGCCCCTGGGCCTACGCGGCCCTCGCCACCGTCGCCGTCGCCGTGGCCGCGCGCCTGCTGGGCCGTCTCGACTGGCCCACGGGCTGGACGGTGGGCATCGCCGAGCCCGTCAACCGCGCAGTCGACTGGATGACCGCCCACCTGTACTCCGGCGTCCCCTACGTCGGCGGCACCGCCGACTGGGCGGGCCACTTCACCACCTGGGTCCTGGATCCCGTCCGCTCGGGTCTGCAGTGGCTGCCCTGGTGGTCGGTGCTGCTGATCGTCGCCGCCCTGGCCTGGCTGATCGGCACCTGGCGCACCGCGCTGACCGCCGTCCTCGCGATGGCCGCGATCGGCGTGCTCGGTGTGTGGCAGCCGTCCCTGGACACGCTGTCCCAGGTGCTCGCCGCCGTCGCCGTCACCCTCGTCGTCGGCTTCGCGACCGGCATCGCGGCGGCCCGCAGCGACCGCTTCGAGAAGCTGCTGCGCCCGGTCCTGGACGTCTTCCAGACGATGCCGCAGTTCGTCTACCTGATCCCGGTCGTCGCACTGTTCGGCGTGGGCCGCGCACCCGCCGTCGCCGCGGCGATCGTCTACGCCCTTCCGGCGGTCGTCCGGATCACCGCGCAGGGCCTGCGGCAGGTCGACCCCGCGGCACTGGAGTCCGCCCGCTCCCTCGGCGCGACCAGTGGGCAGCAACTGCGCCAGGTCCAGCTTCCGCTCGCCCGCCCGGCCCTGCTGCTCGCGGTCAACCAGGGCGTGGTCCTGGTTCTCGCCGTCGTCATCATCGGCGGCCTGGTCGGCGGTGGCGCGCTCGGCTACAACGTCGTCTTCGGCCTCGCCCAGGGCGACCTGGCGACCGGTCTGGTGGCCGGGATCGCGATCGTCTGCCTCGGTCTGATGCTCGACCGGGTGACGCAGCCGACCGAGCGACGCGCGACGAAGGGAGCGTGAGATGACTCCGACCCGCAGGACGGCGCTGATCGCCGCCGGAGCGGCCGTGTGCTCGCTGCTCACCGGCTGCGGCGCCGCCGACATGACCAAGCAGGCCTCGCCCTTCGCGAACGCCGGGGGCTCCAAGAGCGTGACCCTGTCCGTGCAGTCGTGGGTGGGCGCCCAGGCCAACGTGGCCGTGGCGCAGTACATCCTGGAGCACAAGCTCGGCTACCGCGTCGACACCGTGCAGGTCGACGAGGTGCCCGCCTGGGACGCGCTGAGCCAGGGCCGGGTCGACGCGATCCTGGAGGACTGGGGCCACCCGGACCAGGAGAAGCGGTACGTCGAGGACAAGAAGACGATCACGCGCGCCGGCGGCCTCGGGGTGACCGGCCACATCGGCTGGTTCGTGCCGACGTACCTGGCCCGGCAGCACCCGGACATCACCGACTGGAAGAACCTGAACAAGTACGCCTCCCTGTTCCGCACGGCGGAGAGCGGCGGCAAGGGCCAGCTCATGGACGGCTCACCGTCGTACGTCACCAACGACAAGGCGCTGGTGAAGAACCTGAAGCTGAACTACCAGGTGGTTTTCGCGGGTTCGGAGGCGGCCCAGATCACGCAGATGAAGCAGTTCGCGAAGGAGAAGAAGCCCTTCCTGACGTACTGGTACGCCCCGCAGTGGCTCTTCAAGAAGGTGCCCATGACGGAGGTGAAGCTGCCGCCGTACAAGGAGGGCTGCGACGCGGACCCGGCGAAGGTCGCCTGCGCCTACCCGCACACACCGCTGCAGAAGTACCTCAACGCCGACTTCGCGAAGCACGGCGGCAAGGCCGTGGAGTTCCTGAAGAAGTTCAGGTGGACGACGGAGGACCAGAACGAGGTCGCCCTGATGATCGCCGACCAGAAGATGACCCCGGATGAGGCGGCGAAGAAGTGGGTCGACGGCCACGCCTCCACCTGGAAGGCGTGGCTGGCCTGATCCCGCCGATCCCGCCTACAGCCCCGCGGCGATCTCGCCCAGCGCCGCGGTCGCGCGCCGCTGCAGCCAGGGCCCGAACGTGACCCGGGTGGCCCCGAGTTCGCCCAGCTCGGCGGGCGAGGGGCCGTCGCCGTCCAGCTTGGCGTAGGCGTTGAGCGGCCCCTGGATGCCGGCCCGCAGCAGCGGCAGCACGTTCGCCGGGGCGCCGATCGGATAGATGCAGTCGGCGCCCGCGGCGACGTACCACGCGGCCCGCTCGATCGCCCGTTCCGGGTCCCCGTCCCCGTGCGCGAACGTGTCCACGCGGGCGTTGAGGAACAGCCGGTCGCCTGCCGCGGCCCGCACCTCGGCGAGCCAGTCGGCGTGCCGGCGCGGGTCCTTGAGGGCACCTCCTCGGGAGTCCTCGATGTTGCAGCCGACGGCGCCGGCCTCCAGGAGCCGCTCCACCAGCTCCTTCGGGGCAAGCCCGTAGCCGTCCTCCACGTCGGCCGACACCGGCACCTCGACCGCCCGGACGATCCGGGCCACCGCCGAGAACATCTCGTCGGCGGGCGTGGCCCCGTCCGCGTACCCCAGGGAGGCGGCGATCCCGGCGCTGGGTGTGGCGAGCGCCGGGAACCCCGCGTCCACGAGGGCCCGCGCGCTCGCCGCGTCCCAGGGCCCGGGCAGGACGAGCGGATCACCGGGGAGGCGCCGGTCGTGCAGGGCGCGGAACGTGTCGACTTTGCTCACCATTCCATGCTCCCCGCCGGGATCCGCCGGGACACCATCAGCCGGTTCCAGCCGTTGATGACGGTGATCAGGGCCAGCAGGTGGGCGAGCCGGACCTCGTCGAAGTGCCGTGCGGCCCGGTCCCACACCTCGTCCGGCACGAAGCCGCCCCCGGACTCCGTCCGCGAGGTGTCCCCGGTCAGCAGGGTCACCGCCTCGGTCAGCGCCAAGGCGGCCCGCTCGCGCTCGTCGAAGACGTCCCCGGCCTCCTCCCAGGCGTTCAGCAGGCCCAGCTTCGACTCACCGATCCCGTGCTTCCGGGCGATCGCCAGATGCATGTCCAGGCAGAACGCGCAGTGGTTGAGCTGGGAGGCGCGGATCTGGACCAGCTCGGCGAGGGCGGGGTCGCCGAGCCCCTTCTTCGCGGCCGCGCCGAGGGCCTGCATCGAGGCCCGGACCGCGGGGTCCAGGCGGGTCGTGCGAGCCGTCACTTGTACTGGCCCGGCTGGTAGTGTCCCGGCACCGCGCGGGTCGCCACGCCGAACCGGTTCCACGCGTTGATCACCGCGATCGCGGCGATGAGCTGCGCCAGCTCGGCCTCCTCGAAGTGCTTGGCCGCCTGCTCGTACACCTCGTCCGGCACGAACCCATCCGTCAGCACGGTCACGGCCTCGGTCAGCTCCAGTGCCGCGAGCTCCTTCTCGGTGTAGAAGTGCCGCGACTCCTCCCACGCGCTGAGCTGGACGATCCGCTCCACGCTCTCGCCCGCCGCCAGGGCGTCCTTGGTGTGCATGTCGAGGCAGAACGCGCAGTGGTTGAGCTGCGAGGCGCGGATCTTCACCAGCTCGCGCAGCTTCGGGTCCAGACCCTGCCCGGCCGCCGCGTCGAGCCGGACCATCGTCCGGTAGACCTCGGGGGCGTGCTTCGCCCACTGCATGCGGGGGGTGTGCTCGGGCGCGTACTCGACCGTCGTCGTGGTGTTCTCGCTCGTCGTCATGCCCTCGACCCTACGAGCGAAGCAGCCCAGGAGTATGGTCCATTCACATGGCGAAAACATGGGCCACTTTGGGCGTCGACCTGTATCTGGAGCCGACCGGCCCCGGCCTGCGCCGGGGCCTGACCGACGCCCTGCGCGACGCCGTCCGCAGCGGCCGCCTGGCGCCCGGCACCCGCCTGCCGTCCTCCCGCTCGCTCGCCGCCGACCTGGGCATCGCCCGCAACACGGTCGCCGACGCCTACGCCGATCTCGTCGCCGAGGGCTGGCTCACCGCGCGGCAGGGCTCGGGCACCCGCGTGGCCACCGGTGCGGGCGCCGGTGCGGCCACGGGCGCGGGCGCCGGTGCGGCCACGGGTTCGGGCGCCGGTGTGGCCACGGGAGCGCCCGCCACGCCCTGGATGCGGCGGGGGAGTATGGAGCCCCGGCCGTCCGAGCGGCCCGCACTCCAGCCGCGCCGGCCCGGCCGCCTCCCGTACGACCTGCTGCCGGGCACCCCCGACCTCGGGTCCTTCCCCCGTGCGGAGTGGGCGAAGGCCGCCCGCCGCGCCCTCGCCTCCGCACCGAACGACGCCCTCGGCTACGGCGACCCGCGCGGCCGCGTCGAACTGCGCACCGCGCTCGCCGGCTACCTCTCCCGGGCCCGGGGCGTCCGCGCGGACCCCGACCGGATCGTCGTCTGCTCCGGGTTCTCGCACGGCCTGAAGCTGCTCGGCGAGGTGCTGCGCGGCCGCGGGCCGGGCTCGGTCGCCGTGGAGTCCTACGGCCTGGACGTGCACTGGAACATCCTGGAGCGGACGGGCCTGCCCACCGTGCCGCTCCCCTTCGACGACTTCGGCACCCGCACCGAGGGCCTGACCGACCCGGCGGCGGTGCTGCTGACCCCGTCCCACCAGTTCCCGCTGGGCGGTGCCCTACGCCCGGAGCGCCGGGCCGCCGTGGTCGACTGGGCCCGCCGCACCGGCGGCCTGGTCCTGGAGGACGACTACGACGGGGAGTTCCGCTACGACCGCCAGCCGGTGGGCGCGCTGCAGGACCTCGGCCCGGACCACGTGGTGTATCTGGGCACCGCCAGCAAGTCCCTCGCCCCCGGCCTGCGCCTGGGCTGGATGGTCCTGCCCGCGTCCCTGGTCCCGGAGGTGGTGGATACCCAGCGCGCCGGCGGCTGGACCACCGGGGTCCTGGAGCAGCTGACCCTCGCGGAGTTCCTCACCTCGGGCGCCTACGACCGCCACGTCCGCGCGACCCGCCTGCGCTACCGCCGTCGCCGCGACGCCCTGGTCACCGCACTCGCGTCCCGCGCCCCGGAGGTACGGGTCCGGGGCATCGCGGCCGGCCTGCACGCGGTGCTGCAACTGCCCCCCGGCACGGAGGCGTCGGTGGTCAGAGCGGCCACCTGGCAGGGTCTGTCACTCCAGGGTCTGTCCACGTACCGACACCCGTCCGCGACCACACAGCCACTGGACGCCCTGGTCGTGGGCTACGGAACCCCACCGGAGCACGCCTGGGCGGGTGCGCTGGAGGCGTTGTGCCGGGTGCTGCCGTGACTAGTGCCCCGACAGGCAACGTTCGCCCCGTCACGCCTCCCGAACCGGCGCCTCCCCGAACCGCGCGAGCGCCAGCGCCCCCGCCACGGCCACCGCGAACCCGAGGACCGCCAGCCAGGTCAGCCCCTCCCGGGTACGGTCGCCCAGCCACACCACCCCCACCGCCGCCGGCCCCACCGTCTCGCCCACGACCATGCCCGCCGTCGCCACCGTCACCGAACCCCGCTCCAGGGCCGTCGTCAGCAGCAGGAACGCCGCCCCGCCGCCGACCAGCAGCGCGTACGCCGCCGGATTCGTGAGCAGCCCCAGCGGCGAGAGCGAGTCGATCAGCCGCACCGCCACCTCGACCACCCCGAACCCGAACCCGGCGCCCAGCCCCAGCACCAGCGAACGCCCCCGCCCCGGCAGCCGCCCCCCGGCCAGCCCGAGCAGCAGCACGCACACCGCCGCCGCCAGCATCGCGTACCGGAGCCCCGCCGGCCCGCCCCGGTCGCCCTCCGCCCCCGACGCCAGGCCCAGCATGGCCAGCCCCGCGCACACCACGGCCACCGCCGACCACTCGCTGCCGGTCAGCCGCACCCGCAGCAGCCGCGCCGCGACCACCGCCGTGACCGCCAGGCTGGAGGCGAGCGCCGCGCCCACCGCGTAGATCGGGATCGACCGCAGCGCCGCGATCTGGAACAGGAAGCCGAGCCCGTCCAGCGCGAGCCCCGCCACATACCGCCACTGCCGTACCGCCCGCAGCAGCAGCGCGGCGTCCCCGCCGCCGCCCGTACCGGCGGCCCGCGCCGCGACCGCCTGCAGCACCGTCGCCGTACCGAAACAGACCGCCGCAGCCAGCGCGCACACCATTCCCCAAAGCACGAAGCGACTGTAGGCGACGCTCGAAGGACCGGGGCAGGCGCGCACGCGGCGGCGACGCTCTCTAGTCTGATCGACGCACAGTCTCACCGAAGGCTCAACGAATTCTCACTCGACGGGGGATCAACGAACATGGCAGACGCACGTCGGCAACTGCGCTCGGGCACCGTCGTCCTCGGCGGCGTGGGACTCCTCGCCGCCGCCCTCACCGCCTGCTCCTCGGACCCGGACAAGCGCTGCGTCGACCGTGACAGCTACATCCTCGGCAAGGGCTACAAGGTCGTCTCCGACAAGAACTGCGGCTCCACCAAGACGTCCGTCAACGGCGGCTGGTACTACGGCGGCAAGAAGCAGGGCGGCTTCGTCAACGGCGGCTCCTTCACCAAGCCCCGCAAGGGTTCCGGCGGTTCCGGCTCAGGCCGCGGCGGCGTCGACCGCGGCGGCTTCGGCAGCGGTCACGGCAAGTCCGGGGGCTGAGCGCCCCGTGGAACGCCGGACGACCGAGCCCCGCCCCGGCTGGCAGCAGACCGTCGAGGCGCAGGGCGTCATCTACCCCCTGACCCGCTACCCGGACGACTCCCTGCGCCCCTACTGGGACGAGAGCGCCTACTACGTCTTCACGCTCGACGAGGTGGAGGCCCTCGAGGAGGTCGTCGAGGAACTGCACGCCATGTGTCTGGCCGCCGCCGGGCACATCGTCGCCACCGGCCGCTTCGCCGACCTCGGCATCACCGACCCGCGGGTGGCCGCCGCGGTCGCCGAGGCGTGGCGCCGCCGCGCCGAACTCCCCTCCGTCTACGGCCGGTTCGACCTGCGCTACGACGGCACCGGGCCGGCGAAGCTCCTGGAGTACAACGCCGACACGCCCACCTCGCTCGTGGAGGCGGCGAGCGCCCAGTGGTTCTGGATGGAGGACCGCTTCCCCGGCGCCGACCAGTGGAACTCCCTCCACGAACGCCTCGTCGCCGCCTGGAAGAGGCAGGCGCCGCTGCTCCCGCCCGGCGGTCCGCTGTACTTCGCGCACTCCGCCGCCGACGAACTCGGCGAGGACCTGATGACGGTCGCCTACCTGAAGGAGACCGCCGAGCAGGCCGGTCTCGCCACCGACTGGATCTCCATGGAGGAGATCGGCTGGGACCCCCTCTCGGAGCGCTTCGTCGACAACCGGCTCCGCTTCATCCGCAGCTGCTTCAAGCTGTACCCCTGGGAGTGGCTCACCACCGACCGGTTCGGCGGGCACGTCCTCGACACCCTGGACAACGGCGGCGGCACCGGCAGCACCCTGTGGATCGAGCCCGCCTGGAAGATGCTGCTCAGCAACAAGGCGCTGCTCGCGATCCTCTGGGAGCTGTACCCGGGCCACCCGAACCTGCTGCCCGCCCACCTCGACGGCCCCCGGGACCTGGCCCGCACCACGGGCTACGTCGCCAAGCCGCTCCTCGGCCGCGAGGGCGAGGGGGTCTCGGTCCACGCGCCGGGCGCCGAGCCCGTCGTGCGGGAGGAGCCCTGCTGCTACCAGGAGCTGGCGTCCCTGCCCTCCTTCGACGGCAACCACGTCGTCCTCGGCGCCTGGGTGGTGGAGGACGAGTCGGCGGGCCTCGGCATCCGCGAGTCGTCGGGCCTGGTCACGGACGAGTACGCACGCTTTCTGCCGCACGTGATCCGCTAGGCGGGCGCCCGCGCCCCGGCCGCCGCCGCGACGGGGCGTCGGTGGTGCTCGCGAGGGCGTCGGTGCTGCTCACGAGGGCTCCCCTGCCGGCCGTACGCGGACGTGCGCCCCCTTCCCGTCGTCGCTCGCATGATGGACAAGGGAACGGACCGCGACGGGACGACCGGTAGGCTGACGGCGGGCCGTGACTGGCGCGCTGGGATGGGACCGACCATCGGGGAGCGGCCCGGGCCCTGTCGCCGGGGCCCTGCGAGCGAGTGCCGTGCGCCTGGGCCGACCATGAACCGTGACCGCCAAGCCACGCCGTCGGAGGCCGACATGACAGAGCAGCAGCCGCCCCTCTCCACCGAGTCCACCGCCTTTCGCGCCGCGCTCGACGTGATCCGCGCGGTCGAGCCCCGGGTCGCCGACGCCATCGGCCAGGAGGTCGCCGACCAGCGCGAGATGCTCAAGCTGATCGCCTCCGAGAACTACGCCTCGCCGGCCACCCTCCTCGCGATGGGCAACTGGTTCAGCGACAAGTACGCCGAGGGCACGGTCGGCCGCCGCTTCTACGCCGGCTGCCGCAACGTGGACACCGTCGAGTCGCTGGCCGCCGAGCACGCCCGCGAGCTGTTCGGTGCCCGCCACGCCTACGTCCAGCCGCACTCCGGCATCGACGCCAACCTCGTCGCCTTCTGGGCCGTGCTGGCCGACCGCGTCGAGGCCCCGTTCCTGGAGAAGACCGGCGTCCGCCAGATCAACGACCTCTCCGAGGCCGACTGGGCCGAGCTGCGTCAGGCGTTCGGCAACCAGCGCATGCTCGGCATGTCCCTGGACGCGGGCGGCCACCTCACCCACGGCTTCCGCCCGAACATCTCCGGCAAGATGTTCGACCAGCGCTCCTACGGCACCGACCCGGCCACCGGCCTCATCGACTACGAGGCCCTGCGCGTCCAGGCCCGCGAGTTCAAGCCGCTGATCATCGTCGCCGGCTACTCCGCCTACCCGCGTCTGGTCAACTTCCGGATCATGCGTGAGATCGCGGACGAGGTCGGCGCCACGCTCATGGTCGACATGGCCCACTTCGCGGGCCTGGTCGCGGGCAAGGTCCTCACCGGCGACTTCGACCCGGTCCCGCACGCCCAGATCGTGACCACCACCACCCACAAGTCGCTGCGCGGCCCGCGCGGCGGCATGGTCCTGTGCGACGACTCCCTCAAGGACCAGGTCGACCGCGGCTGCCCGATGGTCCTCGGCGGCCCGCTCCCGCACGTGATGGCCGCGAAGGCGGTGGCGCTCGCGGAGGCCCGGCAGCCCGCGTTCCGGGACTACGCCCAGCGGATCGTGGACAACTCCCGGGCGCTGGCCGAGGGCCTGATGCGCCGCGGCGCCACGCTGGTGACGGGCGGCACCGACAACCACCTGAACCTGATCGACGTGGCCACCTCCTACGGCCTCACCGGCCGCCAGGCGGAGGCCGCCCTGCTGGAGTCGGGCATCGTCACCAACCGCAACGCCATCCCGGCCGACCCGAACGGCGCCTGGTACACCTCCGGCATCCGTATCGGCACGCCGGCGCTCACCACCCGTGGCCTCGGCACGGCGGAGATGGACGAGGTGGCGGGCCTGATCGACCGGGTCCTCACCATCACCGAGCCGGGCACCACCAAGTCCGGCGCCCCGTCCAAGGCGGCCCACGTCCTGGACGAGAAGGTCGCCCAGGAGATCGCCCAGCGGGCGACGGACCTGGTGGCGGGCTTCCCGCTCTACCCGGAGATCGACCTCGGCTGACCGGAGCCGGTCACCGGAGCTCTCCCAGATCGATGAGTTCCTGCCGCGGGGGGGGGGGGGGGGGGGGGGGGGGGGGGGGGGGGTAGGGGGGGGGGGGGGGGGGGGGAGAAAAAGGACGGAGAGCA
>NZ_JBVHTR010000001.1:378427-452429 GCF_055565775.1 Streptomyces sp. NPDC028331
AAGTATCCATCCCCCCCCTCCTCCCCCTCCCCCCCCCCCCCCCCCTCCTCCCCCCCCCCCCCCCCCCCCCCCCCCCCCCCCCCCCCCCCCCCCCCGCGCCGCCGTACGGCCAAGGTGCCACCGACCCCCAGCGCCAGCCCCGCCCCGAGCCCCACGGCCGCCCAGCGCAGGTCCTCCGAAGGGCCGCCCCCCGGCGCGGCGGGCGCGGCCCCGAACAGTCCGCTGTCGTCCAACCGCTCGAAGGCGTCCTTGGACACCCGCCGCCAGCGGATGTCGTCGTCGGTCACGTCCGGCGCCGGATCCGAGCGCACCCAGGCCGACCCGTCCTCCGCCAGGAACACCTGGTCCTGCCGCTCGATGGCCACGTCACCGCCCGGCGCCCGCCGCGTGTAGGGCCACCCCCCGATCCCGGTCAGCGCCCACACCACCGTGGCCCGCGCCCGCGGGTACCGGCCCCACTGCCACGCCTCGGGGACCCGCTCGGTGCGCGTCTCCGTCGGCGCCAGCAACTGCCACAGCAGCGCGAACTGCCGGTCGCCCGAGCGTAACGTCGTCGTACGGCCCGAATCGCCGGCCACCACCAGCGCCAGATCGGGTATGTCCCCGCTCATGGCCCTGGCCGACGGTGCCGCCCCGCCCAGCGCCACCACCGTCACCAGCGCCGCCACCAGCCCGCCGAGCCCGCGCATGCGACCCCCCTGAATTGTCATGTCCTTTGTTATCCCGTCGCGGGACGATCCGATCACACCTGTTTCCGGCCAGTTCCAGCCCGGGCCCCCGGACCTGAGAGAATGGTGAACATGGCCTCCGACAGTCCTCGCGTGCTTTCCGGCATCCAGCCCACCGCCGGCTCGTTCCACCTCGGCAACTACCTCGGCGCCGTCCGCCAGTGGGTGGCCCTGCAGGAGACCCACGACGCGTTCTACATGGTCGTCGACCTGCACGCGATCACGATCCCGCAGGACCCCGCGGACCTGCGTGCCAACACCCGCCTGGCCGCCGCCCAGCTCCTCGCGGCCGGACTCGACCCGGAGCGGTGCACGCTCTTCGTCCAGAGTCACGTCCCCGAGCACGCCCAGCTCGCCTGGGTCATGAACTGCCTCACCGGCTTCGGCGAGGCCAGCCGCATGACCCAGTTCAAGGACAAGTCCGCCAAGCAGGGCGCCGACCGTGCGAGCGTCGGCCTGTTCACGTACCCGATCCTCCAGGTCGCCGACATCCTGCTGTACCAGGCGCACGAGGTGCCGGTCGGTGAGGACCAGCGCCAGCACGTCGAGCTGACCCGCGACCTGGCCACGCGTTTCAACGGCCGCTTCGGCGAGACCTTCACGGTCCCCAAGCCGTACATCCTCAAGGAGACGGCGAAGATCTACGACCTGCAGGACCCGTCGATCAAGATGAGCAAGTCGGCGTCCACGCCGAAGGGCCTGATCAACCTGCTGGACGACCCGAAGACCACCGCGAAGAAGGTCAGGAGCGCGGTCACCGACACGGACACCGTGATCCGCTACGACGTGGAGCGGAAGCCGGGCATCAGCAACCTGCTGACGATCCACTCGACCCTCACCGGGACCCCGATCGCGGACCTGGAGCAGAGGTACGAGGGCAAGGGCTACGGCGCGCTCAAGACGGACCTCGCCGAGATCATGGTCGAGTTCGTGACGCCGTTCCGGGAGCGCACCCAGCAGTACCTGGACGACCCCGAGACGCTCGACTCCATCCTGGCCAAGGGTGCGGAGAAGGCCCGCGCCGTCGCCGCGGAGACGCTGGCGCAGGCCTACGACAAGGTGGGCTTCCTCCCCGCCAAGCACTGACACCGGCACCACGCGTACCGTGCGCCGGCACCGGCGCGTACCGGCGCACGGACGCGTCACCGCCAAGAGCGCTGTACATCACTGCGGTTGCGCCTGCCTCCGGGGCGGTCGTGGCCGTACAGTCGATAGCCGGACGGCTGTGCACGAATCCGACACGACGACGAGAGGGAGACGACGTGGGGACCGTAACGATCGGTGTGTCGATCGCGGTCCCGGAGCCTCACGGCAGCGAGCTCCAGGAGCTGCGCGCGGGCTTCGGCGACGCCGCGGCGCGCTGCATTCCCACCCACGTCACCCTGCTGCCGCCGACGGAGGTGGACTCCTCGGAGCTGACCGCGATCGAGGCGCACCTCGTCGACGTGGCGGCGGCCGGGCGCCCGTTCCCGATGCGGCTGGCCGGCACGGGCACGTTCCGGCCCCTGTCTCCGGTGGTGTACGTGAAGGTCGTCGAGGGCGCCGAGGAGTGCGCCCGGCTGCAGCGGCAGGTCCGGGACCCCTCCGGTCCGGTGGCGCGCGACCTGCTGTTCCCGTACCACCCGCACGTCACGGTGGCGCACGGCATCGACGACGCGGCGATGGACCGGGCGTACGAGGAGCTGGCGGACTACGCGGCCCAGTGGCCCTGCACCGGCTTCGCGCTGTACGAGCAGGGCGCTGACGACGTCTGGCGCAAGCTGCGGGAGTTCCCCTTCGGCAGCGCGGTCGTACCGCCGCAGGCGGCGGCCCCGGCCGAGGACGCCACCCTGCCGACTCTCTAGCCCTCCGACTCCCCGGTACTCCGGACCACTAGAGGGGCAGCCGCCGGAACAGCGGTCGGGGAAGGTGCCGCAGGGCGGCCATGACCAGCCGCAGGACGCCGGGGACCCACACCACCTCCGACCCTCTGCGCAGTCCCAGCTCGATCGCCGTGGCGACCTCCTCGGGCGTGGTGGAGAGCGGCTCCGGTTCCCGGGCCGCCGTGCCGCGCGTGCGGACCTGCCCGGGACGTACCACCATGACGTGCGCGCCCGTGCCGTACAGCGCGTCGCCCAGGCCCTGCGCGAACACGTCGAGCCCGGCCTTGGCGGACCCGTAGAGGAAGTCCCGGCGGCGGGCGCGCTCCCCGGCGGCCGACGAGAGCACCACCAGCGGGCCGTGCCCCTGCGCCTGGAGTTCCCTCGCGCACACCAGCCCCGCCGTGACCGCGCCCGTGTAGTTGGTCTGGGCGACGCGTGCCGCGGCCATGGGGTCGCGTTCGTCGGTCGCCTGGTCGCCGAGCACGCCGAACGCGAGCAGCACCAGGTCGATCTCGCCCTCCGCGAAGACCTTGCCGAGCGCGGTCTCGTGCGCCTCGGGTTCGAGGGCGTCGAAGGCGACGGTACGGGTGTCGGCGCCCAGCCCCCGCAGGTGCTCGGCGGCGGCATCCAGCCCGGGGGAGGGCCGCCCCGCCAGCCATACGGTGCGGGCCCGGCGGGCGATCAGCCGGCGGGCGGTGGCCAGGGCGATCTCCGACGTGCCGCCCAGGATCAGCAGGGACCGGGGCAGACGGTGGGCGTCCTTCTTGGCAGGCATGACCGTGACCGTATCGCCACAAAACAGGCATACCCTCTCAATATCTCTGCTCTCGGCGGCTCCTCACTGAAATGGGTGATGCGGGGAAGCCGGATACAGACCGCGGCAGCGGGTACAGACCGGATTCAGGAGGGGAGGGTCGGACCATGGACTGGCTGAAGCGACTCCCCGGCATCGGGCCGCTGGTCACGCGCCTCATGACCACGCACGCCTGGCGCTCCTACGAACGCCTGGACCGCGTGAACTGGGCCCGGCTCGCCGCCGCCATGACGTTCGTCAGCTTCGTGGCGCTCTTCCCACTGCTCACCGTCGCCGCCGCGATCGGTGCCGCGACCCTCAGCCAGGCACAGCAGAACACCCTGCAGAAGAAGGTCGCCGAGCAGGTCCCCGGGATCTCCGCCCAGCTCGACATCCACGGCCTGGTGCAGAACGCCGGTACCGTCGGCGTGATCGCCGGCGCCGCGCTGCTGTTCACCGGCCTGGGATGGGTGGACCAGATGCGGGGCTGCCTGCGCGCCGTGTGGGAACTGCCCGACGACCCGGCGAACCCCGTGGTCCGCAAGCTCAAGGACGGCCTGGTGCTGGTCGGGCTCGGCGGCGCGGTCGTCGTCACCTTCGCCACGTCCACCGTCGCCACCGCCCTGGTCGACTGGATGGCCGGTCCGCTCGGCCTGGACCGGGGCGGCTGGGGCAGCGTGCTGCTGCGGATCGCCGCCCTCGCCGTCTCCGTCCTCGCCGACTTCCTGGTCCTTCTCTACGTGCTCACCCTGCTGCCCGGCGTGGAACCGGGGCGGCGCCGGCTGCTGGTCGCCGCCCTGATCGGCGCGGTCGGCTTCGAACTGCTCAAGCTGCTGCTCAGCGGCTACATCCAGGGCGTCGCCTCGAAGAGCATGTACGGCGCATTCGGGGTGCCGGTCGCGCTGCTGCTGTGGATCAACTTCACCTCCAAGCTCGTGCTGTTCTGCGCCGCCTGGACGGCGACGCCGAGCAAGGAGGCGGAACAGGTCAGGGACGGGTCCGGCGACGCACCAGATCGGGCAGCGGCCAGCGGCGGTTCACCAGGAACACCCCCGCGCCCAGCAGCACCAGAAGGCCGGCCGTGAGGGCGAGCGCCACGCCCACCCCGCTGGAGCCGCCCTGCCGCACCGAGGCGGCCACCGGCTTGCCTGACCGGTCGGCGGCCGCCGGCGACGGCGTCGTGCCGGCCTCGGCGCCCGTGGTCGCGCCCCTCGGCGGAACCAGCTCGCCCACCGGGGTCACCTTGCCGGCCGCGCCGAAGCCCCAGTCGAGCAGCCGGGCGGCCTCCTTGTAGACCTCGTTGTGGTCGTGCTTCTCCGGGTTCATGACCGTCACCAGCAGCACCCTGCCGTTGCGCTCGGCGACCCCCGTGAAGGTCGCGCCCGCGTTGGTGGTGTTGCCGTTCTTCACACCGGCGATGCCCCGGTACGGGGTCACGTCGTAGTCGCCGGCCAGCAGCCGGTTGGTGTTCTGGATCGTGGCCCCGCCCGGGAGCTTGGCCCGCACCGTCGAGCAGTAGTCGCGGAAGTCCTTCTTCTGCAGGCCGGAGCGGGCGATCAGGGTGAGGTCGTACGCGGACGAGACCTGCCCCTGGGCGTCGTAGCCGTCCGGGCTGACGACGTGGGTGTCGAGGGCCTGGAGCTCGTCGGCGTGCGCCTGCATGTCCTTGACGGTCTGCGGGACGCCGCCGTTCATGGCGGCGAGCGTGTGGACGGCGTCGTTGCCCGACCGCAGGAAGACACCGAGCCACAGATCATGGACCGTGTACGTCGCTCCGACCTTTATGGGGACGATGCTCGACCCGTCGCCCATGCCGTCCAGATCGGAGGCGACCACCTTGTGCGTCTCGCCCGCCGGAAACTTCGGCAGCACGGTGTCCGCGAACAGCATCTTCAGCGTGCTCGCCGGGGGCAGCCGCCAGTGCGCGTTGTGGGCGGCGAGAACGTCGCCGGACTCGGCGTCGGCGACGATCCAGGAGCGTGCCGTGAGGTCCTTCGGCAGCACCGGGGCGCCGCTGCCGAGGTTCACCTGGGTCCCCGGCCTGCCCAGCCGCTCCCCGCCGACCGCCGACATCGCGGCCGGAGGTGTGGCCGAGGGCGACGCGGCCGGGGTCTTCGGGGCCGCCGACGCGGTCCCGGGAGCGGCGAGGGAGAGGGACAACACGACGGCGGAGGCGACCGGCAGGCGGCGCCCGGCGATCTTCTTCAAGGCGGACACGACCGCGAAGGTACCGGGCGCGGAGGGGGAAGTCCCGTCACATCC
Organism: Streptomyces sp. NPDC028331; assembly: GCF_055565775.1. Lineage (NCBI taxonomy): Bacteria > Bacillati > Actinomycetota > Actinomycetes > Kitasatosporales > Streptomycetaceae > Streptomyces > Streptomyces sp. NPDC028331. Next base: position 384,073 of record NZ_JBVHTR010000001.1, read on the forward strand.
CGGTCGTCGCCGCGCACCCCGGGGCGAGCCGCCCCCGACGACCCGCGATACTGACCGTATGAAGCTCAGCCGCCCCATCTCCTGGTTCCTGCTCGCCTTCGGGGTGTGGAGCTGGGTCATCTGGATCACTTTCGTCAAGAACCTCTGGAAGGACGGCAGCGGACTCGCGTTCGACGACGCGGGGAATCCGACGGCGTACTTCTGGGTGCACCTGACGCTCGCCGTCGTCTCCTTTGTCCTTGGGACCGTCATCGGTGTCCTTGGGTTGCGCGGACTGCGCGCGCTGCGGCGAACGTCATAGCGGGGCGGGGACAAGACGGTGGTCGTCGTCTTGGCGCTCGTCGCCCTCGCCGCGCTCGTGGCCCTGCACTGGTACGCGTGGCGCCGGCTGGTCCGCGACACGACCCGCGGCCCGGGTCTCGCCCGCCGCACCGGCACGGCGGTGCTCGTGGCCGGACCGGTGCTGATGGCCGCGGCCCTGGTCGCCGAGCGCGCCGGTGCCCCTTCTGGCTGCAGCGGGTGCTCGGCTGGCCCGGGTTCCTGTGGATGGCGCTGACGCTGTACCTGCTGCCGGCACTGGTGGCCGGGGAGTTGGTACGACCGTTGGTGCGGCGCCAGGCGGAGCGCGGGGCGCGAGCCGAGGAGACGGCACCGGTACCGGCGCCCGTGCCGGCGGGAGCGGTGCCGCCGGAGCCGGAGACGGAGCCGGACGAGCCGGAGACGGAGACGGACTCCGCGCCTGCGCGGGAACACTCCGCCCCGTCCCGGCGGCTGTTCGTCTCCCGGGTCGTCGGCGGCGCGGTGGCCACGGCCGCGGTCGGCACGGTGGGCTACGGAACCTACGGCGTCCTGCGCGGCCCCGCCGTGAAGCGGGTCACGGTGCCGCTGGCCAGACTGCCGCGCGCGGCGCACGGCTTCCGGATCGCGGTGGTCAGCGACATCGGCGGCCGGCTCTGGCCGGGCAACTTCGTCGCGGCCGCGGCCAACCCCACGGTCGCCGGCCTGGACCGCTACGGCGACACCCAGCTCTACGTGTCCCGGGGCGCCGGGGCCTGGGGGCCGCCGACACGGGTGGGCGCCCCGTCGGACATCACGGTCATCGAACTGGCCTCCCGCCAGGCCTGACAGGTGGCCGAAATCTTACGGAAACAACCCCTCGGTAAGTTCTTTCTCATCTCAACAAACCACTCTTCCCCCTGCTGAAACACTGTGATTGGGTGATCCTCACCACGGGGGAGTGGTATGCGCTGAGGGCCTGGGGAGGGGCGCCGATGCGATCGCTTCGCATACGGATTCTCGCGGCTTTGCTGGTGCTGGCGGGCGTGGGAGTGGGCGGGTGGCAGTTGCTGCCGGCCAAGGAGAACACCGACAGGACCATCACGGTCGGGACGACGGACGCCGTCACGTCGCTCGATCCGGCGGGCGCCTATGACGCCGGGTCCTGGGCGTTGTTCAGCAGCGTTTTCCAGTCGCTGCTGACCTTCGAACCCGGCGGTGTCGAACCGGTGCCGGACGCCGCACAGAGCTGCGGCTTCGTCGGCACGGACCTGAAGACGTACCGCTGCACGCTGCGCAAGGACATCACGTTCCCCAGCGGGCGCACCATGACCGCGGAGGACGTCAAGTACTCCTTCGACCGGGTCAAGCGCATCAACTCCGACGTCGGTCCCGCGACCCTGCTCGACACCCTCCGCTCGGTGGACGCCGGCGGACTGACCGTCACCTTCCATCTGTCCACGCCGGACGCGACCTTCCCGTTCAAGGTGGCCACCGGCGCCGGCTCCATCGTCGACCGCACCAAGTACCCGCAGGACAAGCTGCGCACCGACGACGGTGCCGACGGGACCGGGCCGTACACCCTGACGTCGTACACGAAGGACGACAAGGCCGTCCTCGCCCCCAACAAGCACTACGAGGGCGACGTCAAGAACACCGGCCGGCCCATCGAGCTGCGGTACTACGCCGACCCCGGCGCCCTGGAGAAGGCCTGGAAGGCGAAGGACGTCGACGTCGCCACCCGCCAGCTCCCGCCCTCCGTGCTCGCTGGCCTCTCGCCGAGCGACCCCGGCCAGCGCGTCACCGAGGCCGACAGCGCGGAGATCCGCAACCTCGTCCTGAACACCTCCGCCGGCTCACCGCTGCACGACCGCCGGGTCCGCCAGGCCATCGCCTCGGTTATCGACCGCGAGGAACTGGTCAGCACCGTGTACGCGGGGACGACGGACCCGCTGTACTCGCTGATCCCGGCGGGCATCACGGGCCACACCACCTCGTTCTTCGACGACTACCCCAAGCCCGACGCCAAGAAGGCCCGCGCCCTGCTCACCGCCGCGGGCGTGAGCGTGCCCGTCCACTTCACCTACGGCTACGCGCAGGGCCGTGGTGCCGCCGCCGAGGAGGCCGCCGACCTCAAGCGGCAACTGGAGGCGACCGGGCTGTTCGAGGTGGACGTCAAGGGTTACGAGTGGACGGACTTCCAGAAGCGGTACGCGAGCGGAAAGCTCGACGCGTGGGCCATCGGCTGGGTCGCCGACTTTCCCGACCCCGACACCTTCACGGCACCGCTCATCGGCACCGGCAACAGCATGAAGAACGGCTACAGCAACAAGGACGTCGACAGCCTGATCGCGGACAGCCGGCGCTACTCCGACCGCAGCCGGACCGCCGACGACTTCCAGCACGTCCAGCAGATCGTGGCGCAGGACGTCCCGCTGATCCCGCTGTGGCAGCGCAAGGAGTACGTGGTCAGCAGCGGGGACGTCGGCGGCGGCCAGTATCTGACGGACGGTACGGGCGTCTTCCGTCTCTGGCGGCTGACCTGGATCTGACCCGCCGCCACCTCGATCCACCAGGCGCCCCCGGCTTCTGTGACCGGGAGCGCCTCGGGCATGATGACCAGGCTCATTTTCGTCTTGTCGCATCTTCGCGGGGGTTTCCCGCAGTCGGTCCCAGGAGCAGTCCTTGAGCCAGCAGCCGCAGCAGCCCGGCCCCTACGGTTACGGGTACCCGAACCAGCCCCCCGGCCCGCCCCCGGGATACCCGCAGTACGGGTATGCGCCCGGTGCCGTGCCGCCCGGGATGTACACCGGTGACCCCGCCGCCCCGTACGGCTACGACCCCTACGGCCGCCCGTACTCCGACAAGTCGAAGGTCGTCGCCGGTGTGCTGCAGTTCGTCCTCGGCTCCTTCGGCGTCGGGCGCTTCTACATCGGCAACGTGGGGCTCGGCCTCGCGCAGCTCTTCACCTGCGGCGGCCTCGGCATCTGGGCGCTGATCGACGGCATCATCCTGCTGACGGGAAGCGACCAGACCGACGCCCAGGGCCGCGTGCTGCGCGGCTGAGGCACCGGTGTCCCTCCCCTCCGCGCTGCGCCACCCGGCGGCCGCGCCCCTGGCGGTACTGGCCGCCGGGGCGGTCGGCGCCGCCTACCTGTACGACACCGATCCGCACCAGCCCGGGCACCTCCTGCCCCAGTGCCCCTTCCGGCTCCTCACGGGCCTGCTCTGTCCCGCCTGCGGCGGCACCCGCATGGTGTACGACCTGATGCACGGTCACTTCGCCGAGGCGTGGCTCGACAACAGGGCGTTGCTGCTCGCCTCTCCGTACGCCCTCGCCCTGCTGGGCCGTTGGGCCGTCGAAGGGCTGCGCGGCCGTCGCTGGCACCCGCAGTTGAGCGCGCGGGCACAGGTGCTGGTCCTGGGGCTGGCGGTGGCGTGGACGGTCGTCCGTAACGTCTTCTGACGGGCGGGAGTTGAGCCGGGACGGCTGGATGTGTCGGTCGTGTGGCCGGATTTGATCACGGAACAGAAACGATCATTCACATCCTCTCCCCCTCTTGCGCTCTCTCTCCCTAAGCTCCCAGCTCGCAGGGGGACGACGACAGAAGATCTCCGACCGGATCCCGGTCGGTCCTTTCCATCCATCTTCGTGACGGGATTCCTCCTGGCCATTTTCCGGAGTCAACCATTCCGGTTCTCCGTGATCCGCTCCACCACATCCAGGAGTCAGTTCCATGACCGTCCCCACCCCCGAGGCCCCCTACGGCGTCGACCCGCAGGGCCGCCCGTACTCCGACAAGTCCAAGATCGTCGCGGGCCTCCTGCAGATCTTCCTGGGCGGCCTCGGCATCGGCCGCTTCTACGTCGGCTCGGTCGGCGTGGGCATCGCCCAGCTCCTCACCTGCGGTGGCCTGGGCTTCTGGTCGCTGATCGACGGCATCCTGTTCCTGACCAGCAACGACCGCACGGACAAGCAGGGGCGGGTACTGCGGGGCTGAGGGGTGGGGCCTTACCGGTGTTACCGCTGCCCGGCCATGAGGAGCCTGGTGACGTCCAGGGTGACCTTTCCTCCGACGGAGTCGGGGAGTGTGACCAGCTCGCCGGCGATGTGAATGTGGTGCGTGGCGTAGTTGCCTCGGACCGGATCGGTGAGGACGTGGAGGCGTTGGTGCTGGCGGTCGATGATGACGTAGACCGGGATCTTCGCCTCGGCATAGTAGGCGACCTTGGTACGCAGATCGGTCTTCCAGTTGCTGGACGTGACTTCCATGACGAGGCGGAAGCAAGTCGGGTCGTAGCAGCTGTTCTCGACCAGGTGATCACGATAGTCGTCGTCGACCACTGACAGGTCGGGGATCACGTAGTCCTCCGCCCCGGTCGGCAGCCAGAGGCCGATGTTCGGTAGCGCTCGCACCAAGCCCAACTGCAGGAACGGTGCCGCGAAGAGCATGAGGGCCTCGGAGTGCGGGCCGTCTGGTGCCGGACTCAAGAGAAGCTGTCCTCCGATGATCTCGACGCGGCGACCCGGAAGACTCTCCATGATGAGATTCGCTTCGGCGATCAGCGGCCGTTCCTCGTGTGGCCGCTCGACGGCTGCTGCGGACATCAGGTGCCTCCCGTGGGCTGGTGTCGAGAGCATCATCGTAGGCCGGGCGACGCCCGTGCGTCCTTCGCAGCCACGTTCACCCGATGGTGTGGCATATGCCCGAGGGCCCCGTATCCAGCGGAAACGGGGCCCTCGGTGACGTACGGCGAGGAGACGTCAGAGGCGGCGGGTGATCAGCGCCCGCTTCACCTCCTGGATCGCCTTCGTGACCTCGATGCCGCGCGGGCAGGCGTCCGTGCAGTTGAACGTCGTGCGGCAGCGCCACACGCCGTCCTTGTCGTTCAGGATCTCCAGCCGCTGCTCGCCGGCCTCGTCACGCGAGTCGAAGATGAAGCGGTGCGCGTTGACGATGGCCGCCGGGCCGAAGTACTGGCCGTCGTTCCAGAACACCGGGCAGGAGGTCGTGCAGGCCGCGCACAGGATGCACTTCGTCGTGTCGTCGAAGCGCTCGCGGTCCTCGGCCGACTGCAGACGCTCGCGCGTCGGCTCGTTCGTCTCCTTGGTGATCAGGAACGGCATCACGTCCCGGTACGCCTGGAAGAACGGCTCCATGTCCACGACCAGGTCCTTCAGGACCGTCAGGCCCTTTATGGGCTCGATCGTGATCGGCTTCTCCGGGTTGATGTCCTTGATCAGCGTCTTGCACGCGAGGCGGTTCTTGCCGTTGATCCGCATGGCGTCCGAGCCGCAGATGCCGTGCGCGCAGGAGCGGCGGAAGGTCAGCGACCCGTCCAGGTCCCACTTGATCTTGTGCAGACCGTCGAGGACGCGCTCCTTGGGGTCGATCTCCAGCTGGAAGTCCTGCCAGGTCGCCTCGGAGGAGACCTCCGGGTTGAAGCGGCGGACGCGGAAGGTGACCGTGATGTAGGGGGACGCCGCCGAGCCCGAAGCGCTCGCCTCGGCCTTGTCCAGAACAGGGGTAGCCATCAGTACTTACGCTCCATCGGCTGGTAGCGGGTCTGGACGACCGGCTTGTAGTCGAGACGGATGGACTCGGTGCCGTCGTCGCCCACCTCGCGGTACGCCATGGTGTGGCGCATGAAGTTGACGTCGTCGCGGTTCGGGTAGTCCTCGCGGTAGTGGCCGCCGCGGGACTCCTTGCGGGCCAGCGCGGAGACCGCCATGACCTCGGCCAGGTCCAGCAGGTTGCCCAGCTCGATGGCCTCCAGCAGGTCCGTGTTGAACCGCTTGCCCTTGTCCTGGATCGCCACGTTCTTGTAGCGCTCCCTGAGCTCGGCGATCTTCTCGACCGCCGTCTTGATCGTCTGCTCGGTGCGGAACACCATGACGTTCGCGTCCATGGTCTCCTGCAGCTCCCGGCGCAGCTCCGCCACGCGCTCGTTGCCCGTGGAGTTGCGCAGCCGCTCGATCTGCGCGACGACGAAAGCCTCCGGGTTCTCCGGCAGCTCGACGAACTCCGCGGTCTGCGAGTACTCGGCGGCGGCGATACCCGCCCGCTTGCCGAACACGTTGATGTCCAGCAGCGAGTTGGTGCCGAGGCGGTTGGCGCCGTGCACCGACACGCAGGCGACCTCGCCGGCCGCGTACAGGCCCGGGACGACCGTGGTGTTGTCCGCGAGGACCTCGCCCTGGACGTTCGTCGGGATGCCGCCCATCGCGTAGTGCGCGGTCGGCTGGATCGGGATCGGGTCCGTGTACGGCTCGATGCCGAGGTACGTACGGGCGAACTCGGTGATGTCGGGCAGCTTGGCGTCGAGCTGCTCCGGCGGCAGGTGGGTGAGGTCCAGGTAGACGTGGTCGCCCTCGGGACCGCAGCCGCGGCCCTCGCGGATCTCCGTGTAGATCGAGCGGGAGACGACGTCACGGGAGGCGAGGTCCTTCATGACCGGCGCGTACTTCTCCATGAAGCGCTCGCCGTCCTTGTTGCGGAGGATGCCGCCCTCACCGCGCGCACCCTCGGTCAGGAGGATGCCCATGCGCCAGATGCCGGTCGGGTGGAACTGGAAGAACTCCATGTCCTCCAGCGGGATGCCCCGCCGGTACACCGCCGCCTGGCCGTCACCGGTCAGCGTGTGCGCGTTCGACGTCACCTTGAAGAACTTGCCGCAGCCGCCGGAGGCGTAGATCACGGCCTTCGCCTGGAAGATGTGGATCTCGCCGGTCGCCAGCTCGTACGCCACCACACCGGCGGAGCGCTTGACGCCGTCGACCTCGGTGATGAGCTGGTCCAGGACGTAGAACTCGTTGAAGAACTCCACACCCTCCTTCACGCAGTTCTGGTACAGCGTCTGGAGGATCATGTGGCCGGTGCGGTCGGCCGCGTAGCAGGAGCGGCGGACCGGGGCCTCGCCGTGGTTGCGGGAGTGACCGCCGAAGCGGCGCTGGTCGATCGTCCCGTTCGGCGTCCGGTTGAACGGCAGGCCCATCTTCTCCAGGTCGAGGACGGAGTCGATGGCCTCCTTCGCCAGGATCTCGGCGGCGTCCTGGTCGACCAGGTAGTCACCGCCCTTGACCGTGTCGAAGGTGTGCCACTCCCAGTTGTCCTCCTCCACGTTCGCGAGCGCGGCGGCCATGCCGCCCTGCGCGGCGCCCGTGTGGGAGCGGGTGGGGTAGAGCTTGGTCAGCACGGCCGTGCGGCTGCGCTTCGTCGACTCGATCGCGGCGCGCATGCCCGCACCGCCGGCGCCGACGATGACGGTGTCGTACTTGTGGATCTTCATGATTCTCGCAGCCCCGTGCCTAGCGGATGTTCGGGTCGAAGGTGAAGATCACCAGCGTGCCCAGCAGGATGGTCCACACCGTGGCGGTGTACAGCAGGCCCTTCAGCCACAGGCGTGTGTTCGTCCGCTCGGCGTAGTCGTTGATGACCGTACGCAGACCGTTGGCGCCGTGCAGCATCGCGAGCCACAGCATCAGCAGGTCCCAGACCTGCCACCACGGGGAGGCCCAGCGGCCGGCCACGAAGGCGAAGCCGATCTTGGAGACACCGCCGTCCAGCACGAGCTGGATCAGCAGGTGGCCGATGACCAGGACGACCAGCACGATGCCGGACAGGCGCATGAACAGCCAGCCGTACATCTCGAAGTTGCCGCGGGTCGACTTCGGGGTCTTCTTCGTCCGCTTGCGGGGCGGCTCGATGACCGGCGCCGGGTTGTCGACGTCGTACAGCGGGGCACCCTCGACGGGGCCGATGCCGGAGGCGGTGGATTCAGTGGTGGACATGCGCGTCAGCTCCCGAAGAGTTCACGAGCGGCGTGGCCGAGGACGGGGTAGATCGCCCCGAGCATCAGCACGACCCAGACACCGACGACGGTCCAGAGCATCTGCTTCTGGTAGCGCGGGCCCTTCGACCAGAAGTCGACCGCGATGACGCGGAGGCCGTTGAGCGCGTGGAAGAGGATGGCGGCGACGAGGCCGTACTCGAGAATCGCGACGATCGGTGTCTTGTACGTGGCCACGACCTTGTCGTAGGCCTCGGGGGAGACACGGACGAGTGCGGTGTCCAGCACGTGTACGAACAGGAAGAAGAAGATGAGGACGCCGGTGACTCGGTGAGCCACCCAGGACCACATTCCTTCCCGGCCGCGGTACAGCGTTCCAGCCGGCACGGAAGAACCCTCCGGGAGCGGGGACTAGGGCCGCGCCGGCTTTCTGTGTCGGTCGGGCCCGGCCGGGTACGGTCCACCGGCCCCCAGCATGGTAGCGACGGTTGCCTGCGGCGCTTACGGGGGGCCTGCCGGTGTGATCAATCAGGCACTCAAACGAGCACGGATGGCTTATCGACCGGGTGGCTTACCGGGGTGGGCGCTGTGGGTTTCTGCCGGGTGCAGACGGTTTGCGGTTGTTCGCGCCTGCGCAGCGGGGCCGTATGTCGTCACGGCCCCACGCTCCTATGGGGCGCGGTCCGGCACGGGTTGGCCGGGAAAGTCCCGTACCGAACGGATCAGCCTGCCCCTCGCCAGGCGGCGCAGTTCCTCTGTCGCCAGGAGCCGTTCCTCTTCGGGATCGTTGGCCAATCGTGATCGGATGCCCGCGAGGAGCTGGTCCAGCAGCTCGTCCGGGGCCACGTCGTCCAGACAGATGATGAACACATGCCCGAATTTGCTCTCGTATGCCGCGTGTGCCGCGCTCAGAGCGGTGTGGGCCGCTGAGTACATGCCGTCCGGGAGCGCGGTGAGGGACTCGCCGGCCAGGGCTTCGGCGAGGTCCGCGGGGGTGAGGTCGTAGGTCGCCTCGTCGGCCGCGGCGAGCAGGGAGTCCAGGTCCGGGTAGGGGCGGTGCTCGGCGACGCGGTGGGCCCAGCGCAGGCTGCGGCAGCAGGGGAGCAGGGCGCGCCGGGCGTCGTCGGCGGGTGCGCGGTTGAACCGCTCCAGGCCCGGGGCGGCCTCGGTGCGGTGGTGCGCCGGGAGAGCCGTGTGGCCGGGCAGGTGCGGGAGACGGTGCGCGGGCAGCGTGAGTCCTCGGCGGCTGGCGTGACGGCTCGTGCCCGTCACGTGCGGGTCGGCAGGGGATCGGGTGGGAAAGGCGCCGCCACGGTACCGACGGCGGTCGGGTCGACGTCCAGTCGCTGCCCGGATTTCACCCGGATGGGAGAGTTTCGGGGCCTCTCGTGGACACCTGGGACGGACGGGGGTCGTAGTTTCGGAAAGGAACGGTAAGGGGGCAGCGTGTGGAGGTGAGTGGCGTGCGGTCGAAGGTCGGGCGAATACCGATACGCAGGTGTGTACGTACGGGCATGGTGTGGCCGTGTCCCGGTGTCGAACGGAGCGTGGCCTGGTGACCGGCCACAGGCGGGTCCCCGAGGGGAAGACGCCCGCACGGCGCAGCAGGTTGCTCCTCGCGGGCGCCGGGATCGTGGTCGCGGGCGGTGTGGCGGCGGCCGTGACGCTGTGGCCCTCCGGCGGCGGATCGCCGAACGGGGCCGGGTCCTCGGTGGGCACGTCGGCGGCGTCCACGGGCTCCGCCCGCTCCGTCCCGTCCCGCTCCTACCCCCTGTCCCAGCCGCCCCGCACGATCCCCGCCGTGAGCCGGTTCACCGCCGCGCGGGGCCCGGGCTGGCGGCCCGCCGCCAAGGACCGGGTGGTCGTCGACAACCCGCAGCTCGCCGACGAGGGGCGGCTGCTCGCCGGGGAGCTGGGGATGGCGTACGGCGGACAGACCGGCGCCCGGGCCGGGGACGTGGAGCTGGGCCTGGCCGGCGGCGGCAACCAGGAGTCGTACACGCTGACCGTCGCGAACGGGCGGGTGAAGATCACCGGGCCCGGCGAGGCCGGCGTCTTCTACGGCACCCGCACCCTCAAGCAGGAGGTGCACGGCGGCGGCACCGCGCCCGAGGGCGTCGTGAACGACGCGCCCGCCAAGCCGCGGCGCGGGTTCATGCTCGACATCGCACGCAAGTACTACACGCCCGGCTGGATCGAGGACCGCATCCGCGAACTGGGCGACCTGAAGTACAACGAACTGGGTCTGCACTTCTCCGACGACCAGGGCTTCCGCATCGAGTCCTCCTCGCACCCGGAGATCGTCTCCAAGCAGCACCTCAGCAAGGCCGACGTGAAGAAGATCGTCGACCTCGCGGCGAGCCGGCACATCACCGTGGTGCCGGAGATCGACTCGCCCGGCCACCTGGGCGCCGTGATCGCCGCGCACCCGGACCTCCAGCTGCGCAACGCCTCCGGCGTCGCCGCGCAAGGCTCGGTGGACATCTCCAAGCCCGCGGCGGCCAAGATCGTCGACGACCTGCTCAACGAGTTCTCGGGCGTGTTCCCCGGCGCGTACTGGCACCTCGGCGGCGACGAGTACCTGGCGCTGATGGCGCGCGACCCGGCCACCTCCTACCCGCAGCTCGCCGCCGCCGCGCGGGCCCGGTTCGGACCCAAGGCCAACGTCGCGGACCTCACGACCGGCTGGCTGAACGACCGCGCGAACGTGATGCGCGGGCACGGCAGGACCATGCGCGCCTGGAACGACGGCTTCTACCGGTCGAGTTCCGTGCAGCCTGCGGGCGACCTCCAGGCCGCGTACTGGACCGGCAAGGAACTGGGCGCCCGGCCGCCGGCCGACTACCTGAGCGCGGGCCGCAAGGTCATCAACTACAACGACGAGTTCCTGTACTACGTGCTCGGCCAGCCGCAGACGTTCGTCTACCCGACCGGGCAGCGGATCTACGAACAGTGGACCCCGCGTGTGCTGCGCGGCACGACGGCGGTGCCCGCGCGCTACGACGGGCAGATCCTCGGCGGCGTCTTCGCCGTCTGGGGCGACCGCCCGAACGCCCAGACGCAGGACCAGGTGGCGGCCGGGATCCGGATGCCGCTGCGGGCGACGGCGCAGAAGCTGTGGGACTCGCGGACCCCGTCGCTGTCCTGGGCACAGTTCAAGACGCTGGCGGGCCGGCTGGGTTGATGTCGGCAGACCCCACGAGGGCCATGAGCCCGCCCCGGACCCGGCGCGTCGAGACGACGCCGGGTCCGGCCGGTCGACCGGACGCCGGGACCGGCTGGAACTTCCGGGACCGTATGGCCGAAAACGCTCTCTTCGAAACGCCTCGACTGCTCACCGTGGTGTGACTGTGACACTCCCGGTCCGTCGCACGCAGTAAGGGGAGATGCGGGCTCCGTGGAGATGAGGCGCCCCCACGAGGCGTTTCGAGGAGGCTTGATGAGCCTGGTGGACCTGATCGCGCAGGCCGACGAGCGGGCACTCGCGGCGAGTGGACTGGCTTGTTTGGATCGCTGCGTCCCGCTCCTCGGAGGCGACGACGAGGCCCTGCGGCCGCTCTGGGCGAGCCTCGTCGAGGGCCACGACTGGGACCGGCGGCTCGCCAAGGCCCGGGCCGAACTGGCCGCCGAGCAGGGCCCCGGGACGGATGCCGAGTGCACCTTCGAGGCGGAGGCCGCGCAACTCGCCCGGCGCATGCTCGAGGCGGTCCCCGCCGAACCGTCCCCCGACGCCCTGCGCCGGTGGGCCGACGCCTGTTCGGTGGCCGCACTCCAGATCCACCGGCTGCTGGACTCCGCCGCCGACGACTCCCCCGTCGCGGCTCGCCGCGAGGGCCGCACCGACGGCATGCCGCCGCTCGTCGCCGCCGAACTGCGGCGCCAGATCACCGTCCTGGAGCTGGTCACCGGCCACGGCGCGGGCGGACTGCGCCGGGCCCTCGACGTGTCGACCGAGGGGCGCCGGGTGCTGCGGGCCGTGGTGTCCCGACGCGCACGGGGCCGATCGTAGGGACGCCGATCGCAGGGGCGCCGGCCGGGCAAACCCGTTTCGCTGCAAGGATCCTGTGACCGTCCTGTGGTGCGGTGGGGCGGTCCTGCACCGGTGTCGGGAACCCCCTCCGTAGGGCGTGACGCAACGGCCGCGAAGCGCGCTTTCCCGGGTGTGAACGCAACTGAGGTGACCAGGCCCCACGCCGCCGCCAAGCCCGTGCGCTGGGCCGCCGACGTCGTCGCGTCCATGCGCGAGGGCGCCCGGCTGCGGCTCGACTACTCGGCGCAGAGCCTGTGGCGCGTGGACCGGACGATCGAGGAGATACGCCGTCAGGGCGCGCCCTACGCCGCCGTGGAGAGCGCGCTGCGCGGGTTCGGGGCGTACGCGGGCGAGGTCGTGGTGCGGCTGACCGGCGGCGAATGGTGGACGAGCGGCGGCGACCACTGGGTGCGCACGCCCGACGGCCGCCTGTGGGACCCCATCGACGAGGCCCGCCGCTGCTACCACGGGGACGGCTCGCTGCGGCTGCTGTGCCGGGACGCGGCGAGTGACGCCGGGGCGGACGGCACGAGGTGAAGGCCGTACGGCGACACGGCCGCCGCATCCGGATGTCATACCCATCAAAGTGACGATCCGGTCACGGCGACTGACGGCCAGTGACATTTCGGTGGGCGCCGACGCTGATGACCGTGGGGCGTCGGCACGACCCGTGTGCCGTACGCGTGGGGATGCGAGACCACTCGCCACGAACGAGGACAGCGTTGGGCCAGGGAGGGGAACCCCGTCGCGCCAAGGCGTACGACGGGGAGCTGAGCACGGCCGTCGCACGCGCGCAGCAGGGGGACGAGGCCGCCTTCGCGGTGGCGTACCGCATCGTCCAACCGGGTCTGCTCGGCTACCTGCGCGGTCTCGTCGGCGACGACGCGGAGGACGTGGCTTCCGACGCCTGGCTGGAGATCGCCCGCGACCTCGCGCGGTTCCGGGGCGACGGCGCCGGCTTCCGGGGCTGGAGCGCCACCATTGCCCGGCACCGCGCGCTCGACCATCTGCGCCGTCAGCGGGTCCGCCCCCGTTCCACGGCCCTCGAAGGCGACGCGCTCGAACTCCCCGGCCGTCACGACACCCACGACCAGGCCCTGGAGTCCCTGTCCACCGAGCGCGCCCTCGGCCTCATCTCCCGGCTGCCCCGCGACCAGGCGGAGGCGGTGCTGCTGCGCGTGGTCGTCGGCCTGGACGCGCCCGCCGCGGCCCGGGTCCTCGGCAAGCGGCCCGGCGCGGTCCGCACCGCCGCCCACCGCGGCCTGAAGCGCCTCGCGCGCGAACTCGCCGACCCGGGTGTGACGGAAGACGGCACCGGGACGCTGGGGGAGTCGGAATGAGCACCACCAGATCGCCGGGCAGGGACGGACACGGGCATGGGTGAACGACGCGAGGGTGCCGGGCACGCGGGCCGCCCGCCGGTGCGCCCCTGCCCCGAGACGGTGACGGCCGACGCGCTGCGCGCCGCCGTACGGCCCCGGCGGCTCGACCCGGAGGCCGAGGCGCGGGCACTCGCCGCCTTCCGGGACGCCCGGAAGGAACGGCGGGGCGCACGCCCGCCGCGCACCCGGCGCCGCGACGACTGGCGTTCGAGCGCCCGGCGCGGGGTGGGGCGTTCGCTGCGCACGCTGCTCGCGGTGCTGCTGGGCGGCGCGGCCCTGGGCGGAGTCGCCGTCGCGGCCATCGGCCAGTCACCGCACGACACCGCGCCGCGACGACCCGCACGGACGGAGGCGCCGAGTTCGCCGGGGCCGCGCGACCACACGGGCGGAACCGGAGGGGCGAGCGGAACCACCGGGCCGAGCGGCACCGGCACGGCATCGCCGATGCCCGGCGAGGGGGCGGGTGGGAAAGCCCCGAAGACGACGGGCAAGGGTGCGGACAAGCCGGACAAGGCCGCCAAGGCGTCCGGCAAGGCCGCCAAGAAGTCCGGCAAAGGCGCGGGCAAGTCGGCCGAGGATGCGGGCAAGTCGGGCACGGCCGCCAAGAAGTCCGGCAAAGGCGCGGGCGAGGCGGCCGAGGACGCGGGCAAGTCGGGCAAGGCGGCCAAGCGGACCGGCAAGGCGCAGCCGGCGGCCGGGAAGGACGCGAAGGCCGGGAAGGCGACGGGCGAGAAGCCGAAGGCCGGTGAGAAGGTGTCGAAGGGGGCCGGCCGGTCCGGTGGCGAGTCCGCCGGCAAGGCCGCCCGCGGACCGGCGAAAGCCGCTGCCGGCGAGCCCGCGAAGCCGGCGCCCGACGCGAAGAAGCGGTCGTAGTGGCGGGGAAGGCGGCGGCGTGGCAACGGCCGGGGCCGCCACCCCCCACAGGAGAGGCCCCGGCCGTCGCGCGCTACGGGCCGCGCGGCGGCCCGTCACTCTCTACAGCGCCGTGGATGCGTTTTCTGTCACACCTCACCGCGTCACGGGTTGGTTGCACGTTGTACGGGCGTGGACGAGGAGCGGTTTCAGGCCGTAACGTGCCTTTCGCGCCGACCAGGACGATCAGCAATCACAGGTGATGCCACCGCCGCAGACCACGAGCGGCCTGAAGACCACAGGCAGGACGAGGAATCACGACGGCGAGAGCCCGGCCCGCACGAGCGGCGCCGGACCAGGCGCGCAGAGGGGCAGTTCGGGTGCTGGGGGACGACGCGGAGCTGACGGCCGCGGTGCTTGCGGCACAGGGCGGGGACGAGACCGCTTTCCGAACCGTGTACCGCGCGGTGCATCCGCGGCTGCTCGGCTATGTGCGCACCCTGGTCGGCGACCCGGACGCGGAGGACGTCACCTCCGAGGCGTGGCTGCAGATAGCCCGTGACATCGACCGGTTCAGCGGCGACGCCGACCGGTTCCGCGGCTGGGCGGCCCGCATCGCCCGCAACCGCGCCCTGGACCACATACGGATGCGCGGCCGCCGCCCCGCGATCGGCGGCGACGAGACGGAACTGACGGGTAAGCCCGCCGAGTCGGACACGGCCGGCGAGGCCATCGAGGCCCTGGCCACCGACCGGACCCTCTCCCTCATCGCCCAGCTCCCGCAGGACCAGGCGGAGGCCGTGGTGCTGCGGGTGGTGGTGGGTCTCGACGCCAAGAGCGCCGCGGAGACTCTCGGCAAGCGCCCGGGGGCCGTCCGCACGGCCGCGCACCGCGGTCTCAAGCGGCTCGCGGAGCTGCTCGGTGTGAACCCGGACACGGATCCGGAATCGTCCGGCGCGCTCGGCGCCATGCCTCCCCAGCGAGGCGCACACAGACGTGCGGTGTCGTCCGCCGGTGTGACGCATACGCGTTCGCGGACGCAGAAGGACATGTGATGGCCGACGAGCAGGACAGGTGGCTGGACAGGGACGCGGCGGAGCGTCTGCTGCGCGGAGAGCCCCCGGCCGCCGTCGACGCCGACGCGCGCGCCCGCGCCGAACGGCTCGCCGAAGCCCTCGCCGCTCTCGCCGCCACACCCCCTGCGACCAGCGAGGAACTCCCGGGCGAGCAGGCCGCGGTGGCCGCGTTCCGGGCCGCCCGTGCGGCCCGGCAGGAGGGCGGGGCGGCGCTCCGCCCGCAGCGCGCGGCCCAGGCCCTCGACTTCGCCCGGGCGGGGAGGACCTCCGTCGCCGACGCGGGACTCGTCCGCCTCGGCGGTCCCGGCGAGGGCGGGCGGCGTGCCCGCCGGTGGCGCACGGTGCGCTTCGGACTGGCCGCCACGGTGGCCGCCGGGATGATCGGCGGGGTCGCGGTCGCGGCCGGAACCGGAGTGCTGCGGACACCGTTCCAGGAGGATCCGGCTCCCGCCGCCTCCGTGTCGCCTGCCCTGACGTCCCCTCAGCCGTCGGTCACTCCGACACCCGGCGCGACAGGGACCGGAGGTCTTTCGTCCGCGCGGCCGGGCGGCACCTCCGGTGCGCCCGCGCAGGGCGGCTCCGCGCGCGACGAGGCGCGCGACGGCTCCACCGCGACCGGTGGGCCCGGCGACGCCGGGGACCGCGCCGCGGGCCGGACCGGTGACCGGTGGACCGAGATGCGCTCCTCCTGCCGTGACATGGCCGGCGGCAAGGTCCTCGACACCGACCGGCTGCGCGACCTGGCGGACGCGGCGGGCGGCAGCAGCCGGGTGAAGGCGTACTGCAAAGGCGTCCTCGGCGGCGACGACGGTTCCGGACAGGCCGGGAGCGGCAGGGGCCACGACGGGAACGCCAACGGCGGCGGGAACGGTGACGGGCACGGGAACAGCGGCGGCGAGGGCGGCGACGGCGGCGACGGCGAAGGCCACATAGCGCCGGTCGCCACGTCGCCGGGCGCGCCCCACGGCCTGGTGGGCACCCTGCCCACGCGGTCGGCGTCCCCGTCCCCGGCGTACAGCGCGCTGGCCACGTCCAGGAACCGGTGAGCCACCCTCATCAACGCGCTGACCTGCGGAGACGCTTCTCCTGAAAAATTCTCCGCGGAAGGTGTGACACTTTCGGCCGCCGGGGCGCAGTACAGAGTGAGCCGACTGGTCATCGGCCGTCGCACGGAGCCGGGGTTCCCCCCGTACCCGCGGCTCGTGCATCGGCGCGGGCGGGACACGTTCCCCCGGTCCCGCCCGCGCCCCATTTCCCCACCCCGCGCGTCTACCAGTAGACGACGACCCTGTCCCCGACCCGGACCTGCGCGAACAGCGCCGCGATGGCCGTCTCGTCCCGTACGTTCACACACCCGTGCGAACCCCCCGCGTAGCCGCGCGCCGCGAAGTCGTACGAGTAGTGCACCGCCTGGCCACCGCTGAAGAACATCGCGTACGGCATGGGCGAGTGATAGAGCGTGGACACGTGGTCGCGTGACTTCCAGTAGACCTGGAACACACCCTCGCGGGTGGGGGTGTACTCCGTGCCGAACCGGACCGCCATCGTCGAGAGCGTCCGGCCGTCCACCATCCAGCGCAACGTGCGGCTCGTCTTGCTGATGCACAGCACCCGGCCCGTCATGCAGCGGGCGTCCGGGGCCGCGGCCGGCTGCCCGCCCATCAGGTACAGCTCCCACGTGCCGGGCTTGCGCGTCATGGTCAGCAGTCGCTGCCAGGTGGTGGAGTCGACTTCACCCGTTCGGGGCAACCCGCGCTTGCCCTGGAACCCCCTGACGGCGTTCTCGGTCAGGTCGTCGTACGTGCCCGTCGGGCCGTCGAACAGCCAGTCGACCTGACGCAGTCGTGCCTGCAGCTCCCGCACCCCGGCGCCCGAGTCGCCGCGCCGCCACAGCGCGGCGGGGGAGACCTTCGGGACGGGCGCGGAGGCGCTCGGCGCGCCGCCGCCGGACGCGGTGCGCCCGGCGCCGGAGGGGGTGCGGGGGATCTCGATGTGCACCGGTGAGCGCTGCTTGCCGTCCCCGCCGTGCACGTCCCCCGGCTGTGCCGTGCAGCCGGCCGCCGCGAGGCACACCGCTGCCCCGGCGACGGTGACGAGCGACTTCCACTTGCCCCTGGTACGCATACCGACTCCCCGCCGTGTCACCGGACGCCGCTGTCCGGTCGTGTCTCGTCAGATGTTCCCCGCGCGTGACCGCCGGCGAACAACGGGGCATGGTTGTGAGCAAGGTCCCAGCGTGCGGCGATTCCACCGCGCGCACGGCCGCCGCTACAGTCCGTCGCGAGGGTCGTCTGTACTGACCGGTAACCAAGCCGGGTCACCAAGCCGAATCACGAAGCAACGAAGCAACGCGGAGGCACACACCATGGCGCGCGAGTCGGAGTCCGGACTGCCCATCGAGCCGGTGTACGGGCCGGACGACCTTCAGGGATGGGATCCGGCCGAGAAGCTGGGAGAGCCGGGGGCGTACCCCTTCACGCGCGGTGTGTACCCGACGATGTACACCGGCCGTCCCTGGACGATGCGCCAGTACGCCGGCTTCGGTACGGCGACGGAGTCCAACGCGCGGTACAAGCAACTGATCGCCAACGGCACCATGGGTCTGTCGGTCGCCTTCGACCTGCCCACCCAGATGGGCCACGACTCCGACGCGCCGATCGCGCACGGCGAGGTCGGCAAGGTGGGCGTCGCGATCGACTCGGTCGACGACATGCGGGTGCTGTTCGGCGGCATCCCGCTGGACAAGGTCTCCACGTCGATGACGATCAACGCCCCGGCGGCCCTGCTCCTGCTGCTGTACCAGCTCGTGGCGGAGGAGCAGGGAGTCGGCGCCGACAAGCTCACGGGCACGATCCAGAACGACGTCCTCAAGGAGTACATCGCGCGCGGGACGTACATCTTCCCGCCCAAGCCGTCCCTGCGGCTGATCGCGGACATCTTCAAGTACTGCAAGGCCGAGATCCCGAAGTGGAACACGATCTCGATCTCCGGCTACCACATGGCGGAGGCGGGCGCGTCGCCCGCGCAGGAGATCGCGTTCACGCTGGCGGACGGCATCGAGTACGTGCGCACGGCCGTCGCGGCCGGCATGGACGTGGACGACTTCGCGCCGCGCCTGTCGTTCTTCTTCGTGGCCCGGACGACGATCCTGGAGGAGGTCGCCAAGTTCCGCGCGGCCCGCCGGATCTGGGCCCGCGTGATGAAGGAGGAGTTCGGCGCGAAGAACCCCAAGTCGATGATGCTGCGCTTCCACACCCAGACGGCGGGCGTGCAGCTGACGGCCCAGCAGCCCGAGGTGAACCTCGTCCGGGTCGCGGTCCAGGGCCTGGCGGCGGTGCTCGGCGGAACCCAGTCGCTGCACACCAACTCCTTCGACGAGGCGATCGCCCTGCCGACCGACAAGTCCGCCCGCCTGGCGCTGCGCACGCAGCAGGTGCTCGCGTACGAGACGGACGTGACGGCGACGGTGGACCCCTTCGCGGGTTCCTACGTCGTCGAGAGGATGACGGACGAGGTCGAGGCCGCGACCGTGGAGCTGATGGCGAAGGTCGAGGACCTGGGCGGCGCCGTGGCGGCGATCGAGCGCGGCTTCCAGAAGAGCGAGATCGAGCGCAACGCCTACCGCATCGCCCAGGAGACCGACTCCGGCGAGCGGGTGGTGGTCGGCGTCAACCGCTTCCAGCTCGACGAGGAGGAGCCGTACGAGCCGCTGCGCGTCGACCCCGCGATCGAGGCCCAGCAGGCCGAACGCCTGGCCAAGCTCCGCGCGGAACGCGACCAGCCGGCGGTGGACGCGGCGTTGAAGGAGCTGAAGAAGGCGGCCGAGGGCACGGACAACGTCCTGTACCCGATGAAGGAGGCCCTGAAGGCCCGCGCCACGGTCGGCGAGGTGTGCAACGCGCTGCGGGAGGTCTGGGGGACGTACGTGCCGTCGGACGCCTTCTGACCCGGGTGATCCGTCCGTTCGGGTGATCGGGGGCGCAACCCGCACGCTCCCTGGCGACGACTCGTGCGGCGTCACGGCCACGGCACCCTCCGGGACCTCCTGGAAGTCCCCGTAGAGGACGGACAGGTCAGGGCCCCGCGAAAACCGGAAGAGGAGTGTCGTACTGCCGTGCGACACTCCTCGTCATGTTCGGCGTCATCGATCTGCCCACCTACCTGGCGGGGCTCGTCCTCATCGTCCTGCTCCCCGGTCCCAACTCCCTGTACGTGCTGTCCGTCGCCGCCCGGCGCGGGGTGCGGGCCGGGTACACCGCCGCCGCGGGCGTGTGGTGCGGGGACACCGTGCTGATGACGCTGTCGGCCGCCGGAGTGGCCTCGCTGCTGCAGGCGAACGCCGTGCTGTTCGCGATCGTGAAGTACGCCGGGGCCGGGTATCTGACCTGGCTGGCGGTCGGGATGCTGCGGGCCGCGTGGGGGATGTGGCGGACGCGCCGGGAGAGGGCCGCCGAGGACGCGCCGATGGCCGCCCCGGTGACCGCCGAGGAGCGGCCCTACCGTCGCGCCCTGGTGATCAGCCTTTTCAACCCGAAGGCGATCCTGTTCTTCGTCGCCTTCTTCGTGCAGTTCGTCGACCCGGAGTACGCCTACCCGGCGCTGTCCTTCGTCGTCCTCGGCGCCTTCGCCCAGCTCGCCAGCTTCCTCTACCTCAGCGCCCTGATCTTCAGCGGCACGCGCCTCGCGGCGGCCTTCCGGCGGCGCAAGCGGCTGTCGGCCGGGGCCACCTCGGCCGTGGGGCTGCTGTTCCTGGGGTTCGCGGTGAAGCTGTCGCTGGCGAGCGCGTAGCCCGTCACCCGTCGTGCGGCCCGTCACCCGTCAGTTCGTGCGGTCCGCCCAGCCCTCGGGCAGGTCGCCCGGCGCCACCGACACCACGTCCTCGTCGTCCTCGCCGACGTACTCGAAGAGCGTGATGCGCGCGAACTCCGGCACGACGTAGATCGGGTACGTCGGGCCCTTGTCCCGGTACGTGCGCATCTCGTCCAGATGGTCGTTCTGGAAGCAAACGGTCCGCTCGCCGTGGGTGCGGATCCAGTCCGGGAAGAAGATCACGCCGTGCAGCACGCGCTCGGCCGGGATCACGTTGACGACGACCGAGGTGCCGGTCGGCTCGGTCCAGGACACCTTGTAGACGCCCTCGGTCAGCCGGACCAGATCCACCGTCTGGTCCTTGACCCAGCGGCCGCCGACATGACCGCTGTGGATGCGGTAGTCGATGGTCGTGGCGTTCTTGACGTACATCTCGTACTGCCAGCCGTTGGCGTAGGTGTAGATGAAGCGGTGCCCGACGATGCCGGAGAGGTCCTGCGCGGGGGCGAGGCTGCGGACCGTGGTCTCGGGGGCCGTGCTCATGGTGGTGCTCCTTGCCTTGCTCGGAACGGCGGTCGGTCCGGCCGCCGATTCAATTTTGCCACAAAACAATTTTGAGACAAAAGAATCTTGCCGGCGGAGTCGGCAGAATGGGGCCATGGACAGCAGCAACGGCCGTGACCCCGACGAGGTCGCCCACGAACTCGGGCGGCTGCTCGGCCCCTTGCGGCGCGCGGTGTTCCGGGCGACCCGCAGCGTCGAGGGGCTTCCCGACCTCCCCGAGGCGCAGATCGAGCTGTTGCGCGTCCTGGCCGCCGAAGGCGCGCTCGCGCCCCGCGAGGCGGCGGCCCGGCTGCGGATCGCCCCCTCCACGGTGAGCAACCTCGTCAAGGCGATGGCCGCCGCGAACCTGGTCGAACGGGCCCCCGACCCCGACGACGCCCGGGCCGTCGTCCTGACGCCGTCGCCGCGCGCCCTCGACCTGCTCGCCCGCTACGACCGCGCCAGCACCTCGGCACTGTCCCGAGCGGTCGGCGACCTGCCCCCCGCCGACCGCGAGACCCTGGCGGCGGCGCTCCCGGTGCTGGGCGGCCTGGTCCCCGCCCTGGAGACCGGGATCGCCGGCCCGGCGGCCCGCACCGGGCGCGGCACACCCTGACCCGACCGTCGTCCCCCCGGCCCGGTCGTCGTCCCCCCGGTGTCAGCGCGCCGCAGAGCGGCTGCGGGCCTTGCGGATCGCGCGGGTGATCACCGGCGGGAGCAGGTCCGCGGCGAGCCTGCGGCTGCGCGGGACCGCGGGACGCTTCGGCGGGGCGGCGGGCCGGGAAGGCTGGGTGGGGATCGCGTCCACGGGCTGCTCGGGGACGTCCGCGTACCGGGACGGCGGGAACGGAGGTGCCTGCATGCCCTTGGACTTGAGGCGGACGATGCGGTGGCCGGCGGCCTGCTGGACGCTCAGGTGGCAGTCCTCGCGCCCCTGCGCCATCGCCAGCAGCTCCTCCTGGACGGGCTCGGGATCGCCCCAGGTCCCGTACAGCTTCTGGGTGCTCAGGCAGATCGGGCGCAGGCCCCTGTTGAGCACCGCCTCCCAGGCGGCCACCGAGACACCGGGTGTGTGCTCCGAGCGGAAGTCGTCCAGGACGACGACTCCGCCGGGCAGCAGCAGATCGTGGGCCGCGCCTATGTCGCCGTGGACGTGCTCGTACAGGTGCGAGCCGTCGATGTGGACGAACCGGCAGGAGCGCGGCGCGACGTGTTCGGGCACCACCGAGCTGGGGCCCTGCAGGATCCTGGGCAGCGCATCGTGGAAGGACAGGTAGTTCTTCTCGAAGGCCTGCCGGGTCAGGGCGCTGTACGACTTCGTCGACTCCGCCCTGTTGGCGTCGTCCGGTGCGTCACCCCCGAAGAGGTCGCACACGGTGAACTCCTCGCCGTTCCGGAGGTGGTGGCCGAGGAAGATCGCACTCTTGCCCATGTACACCCCGACCTCGAGCAGGTCTCCGCGCATCCCGGCGGATTCCTGCCGGTCGAGGAACCAGCGGAAGAGCATCTGGTCGAGAACGGGGAACCAGCCGGGGACGTCGTCGAGCCGGCGGGGCGGCGGGGCCGTTTCTGCTGTGGCGACCATGAGGACGGGGCACTCCCTTGTGCGGACGGAAACGGTGCGCGGAACTGCCCAGCATCTGCCCGGAACCGGTCGCCCAAACGGGCCGAGAAGTGAACAGCAGGCCAATTCCTGCCGGACCGCCGTTGCCGGCCCCCGAGGCCGGAGGCGATGGCGCCGCCCCGAACCCGGCGGCACGCCCGAGCGGCCCGGTGGCGCCTTCCAGCCCGCCCGGTGTCGCGTCCTGGCGGCCCAGGGGTGCCGTCGAGCGGCCGAGCGGTGCCGCCGAGCGGCCCGGTGCCGCCTTCCAACTCGCCCGGTGCCGCGTCCTGGCGGCCCAGGGGTGCCGTCGAGCGGCCGAGCGGTGCCGCCGAGCGGCCCGGTGGCACGCCCGAGCGGCCCGATGGCACGCCCGAGCGGCCGGCCCGGTGGCGCCCTGGAGTGGCCCGATGACGCCCGGAAAAGCGGCCTGTCCCCGCCCGGAAGCCTCCTGTCCCCGCCCGGAAGCGCCCCGTCCCCGCCCGGAGGGCCGGGCGGGGACGGTGGGTGTCGTGCCGCGGGGGCTCAGCCCCGGGTGCCGCGTCTGAGGGCGCGGGCGCGGCGGGCCACCCGGCGGACGGTGGCGTTGCGCGGGATGAACGCCAACTGGACGGGGATCCCGCCCGGCAGCGCCAGCGAGGTCAGGCGCCGGCGCTTGAAGTACCGCCAGGTGTGCGGGCTCAGGTGCTTCATGAGGTAGCGCTCGGCGTCCGCCCGCAGGTCCGGGTAGATCTTCGGCTGCATCGCGAAGCCCACGGCCCGTACGAGCGCGTCGAGGTCCTCGACCTCCATGCCCCGGCGCTGGTCCTCGACCGCCTTGCGGGCCGTCAGTTCGGGCAGCAGCGCGTCGACGATCGTGACCGGGACGCGGTTGCTGTTCTCGTACGGGGTCAGCCGCTCCAGCAGGGTCTCCGTGCCGAGACGGGCCACCGGCAGGCCGTAGAGCGCGGACGCGGTGAGCAGCGCGGTGGAGAAGCAGCCGACGACCAGCGCCGGACGCATGCGCTGGTACAGCACCTCCGCGAGGACCGGGGTGTCGAGCACCGTCAGGTCGGCGCCCAGCTTCTCGGCCTCCTTCTCCAGCGCGCGCGACCAGCGGGCCGGCGCCGAGGGGTGCGGCTTGAACACCACCCGGGTGTGCCCGAGTTCGACGGCGCCCTTCAGCATCCGCACGTGGAGGTTCTCCTCCTCCACGGCGGTGAGTATGTCGAGCGCCGAGAGGTACTGGCCGAGCAGCAGCGCGGGGGCCTCGACGGCGGGCAGCGCGTCGCCGGTGTCCTCCAGCTCCGCCAGCACCTTGGAGAACGCGTCCGTCGGCACGATCTCCGGCCCGACGCCGAACTCGGTCAGCAGCAGCGGCTTCAGGCCCGGCACCAGGTCCAGGTGCAGGAGCCGGTCCACGCGGGTGCCGACCAGCGGGTCGATCTTGTTGCGGGTGGGGCCGTAGCTCATCAGGCCGTCGGCGTAGACGGTGACGGGCGCGCCGGTGAAGATCTGGCAGACGCCGAGCGCCGGGTTCACCTGGATGGACTCGACGGCCAGTTCGATGTCGTCGTCGCCGAGGTTCCACAGCAGCCGCAGGTGCCGCTCCCACAGCGGGACGTCGTCCAGGCGCGGGGCCCAGCCGCCCGGGTGGAAGGGGTGGATCGTCTCGTTCCAGGAGATGACCTCGTCGAAGCGGCCGCGCAGGCGCTCGAAGCCGGGCATCTCGTCCAGGGCGGGTGTGGTCTCGGGCGTCGCCGCGTTGTTGGACACGAGCAGGATCCGCCGGTCGGCGGGCGCGAAGCACTCGCTGTCCAGTGCCGCGGCCAGGGTCGCCGTGCCGTACAGCGTCGACGCCAGGAAGATCTGCGTCGTCACGCGGCCACCCCCGCGGGGGCGGGACGGCGGCGCAGTCGGCGCAGACGCGAGGCCCGCTCGATGTCCATGGAGTCCAGGGCGTCGTCGAGCACGTCCTGCGGCATGCGCCGCAGCGCGACAGCACTCATCGACTTCAGTTTCCGTGCCACCGCCGGCTCGAACCTTTCGATGGATCCCAGATGGTGGGAAATGATGGCGCAATAGGTGCGCACGGCCTTGGGGAGCAGTTTGTCCGCGTCCCGGTCCCTGGCGGTCTCCGCCACGACCTGGTCGAACGCGCGAATGAAGTCCAGTTGCCGCACATCCCCGATCTGGGTGAGGGAGGAGGCGACACCCCGCCGGTAGTAGACGCCCATGAGGCTCACCGCGGCGAAGGACTCCGCCTCACGGTGCAGTTTCCAGATCCAGGGCCGGTCCTCGGCGGTGCGCAGGCCGTCGGTGAAGTGCAGCAGACCGCGGTCGACGAGGCGGCGGTGGTAGACGCCCGCCCAGGCGTAGGCGTAGTCGACGGAGGTGGAGCGGTCGGCGGGCAGGATCGCGTCGCGCGGGTTCATCACCACACCGCGCCGGCCGTGCGGCACCCGGTGGATGGCCCGCGCCCGCGCGGTGCACTGGACGTGGTCGGTGCGCACGAAGTCGCAGCCCAACTCCTCGATGGCGGCGACCAGTTGCGGGTAATAACCGGGGGCGAGCCAGTCGTCCCCGTCGAGGAACGTGAGGTACTCGCCGCGCGCGGTGTCGATCCCGGTGTTGCGCGCGGTCGCCAGCCCTCCGTTCTTCTCGTGCCGGACATACACCGCGCCTGGCAGCTCGCGCTCCGCGCGCGCGAGAATGTCCGGGGTCTCGTCGCGCGAGCAGTCGTCGACGAGAATGAATTCGAAGTCCTCGCGCGCGTTCGCACGCAGGCTCTTCAGGGTGTCGGGCGCGTATTGCTGCACGTTGTAGAACGGCACGATGACGGAGAGCTTGACCACGCCTGTGACGTTAGGCGGCGGCCCGGCATTAGTCTTGACCGGCGGCTTGATGACGAGTGAACGACGCGTGGCGGAACAGTGAACCCGACGGTTTCCGGGCTGTTTCTGGGCCCGATTCCCCGTTCGGCGATGCGCTGTTAACCCTTTGTTGTATTCCGCTTCGGCTGCGCCTCGAAATCGGTTCCTACCGTCTTCGATGTGCCAGCCAGTACCGCGAAGCGCCTGCGGGTCGCCGTCCTAGCAGATTCCGACACCCGGTGGAAATGGGGTGCGCTCACCGCTGCCCGCATTTCGCCGACGGAATTCACGGAGGCCACCGAATCGACGGAAACATCCGATAAAACAGTCGATTCGGGCATCCGGCTGGACGGCTTCCTCCTGCGGGGCCGTGCCACCCCCACCGCCCGCCAGCTCACGGAGGTCGGCGTCCGCGCGGACTCCCTCCGCGAGGTCACCGCCGTGGAGTTCCTGCGCGAGATGACGAAGGAGGCGTACGACGTCCTCGTCCTCGCCCTCGTCGGCGGCGGCGTCCAGGCGATGCTGCACGGGCTCGCCCACGCCTGGCAGGGGCGCGCGAAGCGGCCCGTGGTGGTCACCGGCTACGTCGGTGTCGTCTACGAGAAGCTCGCCGACGGCCTGCTGCTGCGGCACGGCGCGGACCTGGTCCTCGCCAACTCCCGTCAGGACGCCGAGCGTTTCCGTGCCGTGTACGAGGGGGTCGGCGCCGACGCCTCGTCGGTGACCGAGGTCGCGCTGCCCTTCCTCGGCGGCGCCCCGTACGAGAAGAAGGACCCCTACACGGTCGTCTTCGCCGCGCAGCCCTCCGTCCCCGAGACCCGCAAGGACCGCACGTACCTGCTGGACCGCCTCGTCCAGCACGCGCGCAGGCACCCCGAGCGGGAGGTGCTGCTCAAGCTGCGCTCCAAGCCGGGCGAGCACACCACGCACATCGAGGAGCTGCCCTACCAGAAGCTGGCCCAGCGGCAGGATCTGCCGGCCAACTTCCGTCTGGTCTACGGGAACATGGGCGAGGTCCTCGACCACACCGACCTGCTGGTCACCGTCAGCTCGACGGCCGCCCTCGAGTCCCTGCACCGCCGTATCCCCACCGTCGTCCTCACCGACCTCGGGATCCGGGAAGCGCTCGGCAACCACCACTTCGTGGGCTCCGGCTGCCTCGCCTCCTGGGACCAGCTCGACGCCGGGCACGAGCCGGCGCCCGACACCGAGTGGGTGGCCCGGCAGGGCGTCGCGGCCGAGGGAGGGGCCTACGCCACCGCCTTCGACGAGGCCCGCAAGCGCATCGGCGAGCTGCTCGCCACCGGCGAACTCCCGCCGCTCAAGCCCTACTACACCCCCGTCACCGCGCCCGGCTACCTGCCCGGCGTCCTCGCCCGCCACCACCTCGCCCCCGACGGCAGCCCGCTGCCGGGCGCGCCCGCCGCCGACAAGGCGCCCGGCCCCGTACGGCAGATCGTCCGCCGCGCGGCGCGCGGCGCGTACCGGCACGGGGTGCAGCGGGTCGCGCCCGTCATCCGGCGGATGGGTGAGCTGTGACCTCTCTCCAAGGAGTAGTGCCCATGTCCCACCCGGAAGCGGGCCGAGGCGCGTCGGTGCGCCGGGTGCTCGCGGTCATCCCCGCGCGCGGCGGCTCCAAGGGCGTCCCCGCGAAGAACCTCGCCCCCGTCGGCGGTGTGCCGCTGGTGGCGCGCGCGGTGCGCGAGTGCCTCGCGACCCGCCTGGTGACCGACGTCGTGGTGTCCACCGACGACCAGGCCATCGCCGCCACCGCGCGCGAGGCCGGCGCCGAGGTCGTGCTGCGGCCGGCCGCCATCGCCGGCGACACGGCGACCTCGGAGGCCGCCGTCCTGCACGCCATGGAGGCCCACGAGGCCCTGCACGGCGCACCCGTCGACGTGGTGCTGCTCGTGCAGTGCACCAGCCCCTTCATCGTCCGCGAGGACATCGACGGGGTGGCCGGCGCGGTCGTCGAGAACGGGGCCGACACGGCGGTGACCGTGGCACCGTTCCACGGGTTCATCTGGCGGGACGCCCAGGACACGGCGGACGAGGTCGCCGCGGGCACCGCCGCCGGGGCCGACGCGGCCGCCGGCGGCGGCTACGGCGTCAACCACGACAAGTCCTTCCGCCCGCGCCGCCAGGACCGGCCCCAGGACCTGCTGGAGACCGGTGCCGCCTACGCCATGGACGCGGCCGGCTTCCGCGAACACCGGCACCGCTTCTTCGGCCGCACCGAACTCGTGCGCACCGACCCCGCGCGCGTGCTGGAGATCGACGACCCGCACGACCTGGCCCGCGCCCGCGCCCTCGCGCCGCTGTTCGACGCGGGCCGGCCGGGCGCCCTTCCGACCCGCGAGGACATCGACGCGGTCGTACTCGACTTCGACGGCACCCAGACCGACGACAGGGTGCTGATCGACTCCGACGGACGCGAGTTCGTCTCCGTGCACCGCGGGGACGGACTCGGCATCGCCGCCCTGCGCCGCAGCGGCCTGACGATGCTCATCCTGTCCACGGAGCAGAACCCGGTCGTCGCCGCACGGGCCCGGAAGCTCAAGCTCCCGGTCCTGCACGGCATCGACCGGAAGGACCTCGCACTGAAGCAGTGGTGCGAGGAGCAGGGCATCGCGCCGGAGCGCGTGCTCTACGTCGGCAACGACGTCAACGACCTCCCGTGCTTCGCCCTCGTCGGCTGGCCCGTGGCGGTCGCGAGCGCCCACGACGTCGTGCGCGGCGCCGCACGCGCGGTCACCACCGTCCCCGGCGGCGACGGCGCGATCCGAGAGATCGCCAGCTGGATCCTCGGCCCCTCTCTCGACTCCCTCAACAGCTAAGGAATCCCCTGCCATGAGCACCAACTCCCGTCTGCGCACGTTCGGTTCCCGCGAGGTCGGCCCGGGCAGGCCCGTCTACATCTGCGGCGAGATCGGCATCAACCACAACGGTGACCTGGAGAACGCCTTCAAGCTGATCGACGTGGCCGCCGAGGCCGGCTGCGACGCCGTCAAGTTCCAGAAGCGCACCCCGGAGATCTGCACCCCGCGCGACCAGTGGGACATCGAGCGCGACACCCCCTGGGGCCGGATGACCTACATCGACTACCGCCACCGTGTGGAGTTCGGCGAGGACGAGTACCACCGGATCGACGAGTACTGCAAGGAGAAGGGCATCGACTGGTTCGCGTCCCCGTGGGACACCGAGGCGGTCGCCTTCCTGGAGAAGTTCGACGTCCCGGCGCACAAGGTGGCCTCCGCCTCGCTGACCGACGACGAACTGCTGCGCGCCCTGCGGGCCACGGGCCGCACGATCATCCTGTCCACCGGCATGTCGACCCCCAAGCAGATCCGCCACGCGGTCGAGGTCCTGGGCAGCGACAACATCCTGATGTGCCACGCCACCTCCACCTACCCGGCGAAGGCCGAGGAGCTGAACCTCCGCGTGATCAACACGCTGGAGAAGGAGTACCCGAACGTCCCGATCGGCTACTCCGGCCACGAGACCGGCCTGCAGACCACGCTGGCCGCGGTCGCCCTCGGCGCCACCTTCGTCGAGCGCCACATCACCCTGGACCGCGCCATGTGGGGCTCGGACCAGGCCGCCTCCGTCGAGCCGCAGGGCCTGCAGCGTCTGGTGCGCGACATCCGCACCATCGAGGCGGCGCTGGGCGACGGCGTGAAGAAGGTCTACGACTCCGAGCTGGGCCCGATGAAGAAGCTGCGCCGCGTCGCCGGCGTCGTCGCCGAGGCGGAGATCGCCGCGGCCGCCGGCGAGCCGGTGACGGTCTGAGCGCCTAACGGGACGGTCGTACGCCGATGAGCCCCCGCGCCGGATCCGCCGGCCACTCCACGCTCGCCTTCGTCGAGAGCCCGGTGCAGCTCCTGAACGTGCTGGAGTGGGCCCACGCGCACGCCCTGTGCGCCACGGGGGGCGCGGGGCCTCGGCGTGCGGCGGCGATCCCCGCCCAGGCGCGCCGGCGGCCGCGGGGGGTTCCCGCGCCGGGGCGTACGGCGGCGCAGGGCGCGGGGGCGCACGGGGTGGCGGCGGACGGCTCGGGCGCGGCGCACGACGGGGGGCCGACCGCTGCGGCGGACGGTACGGCGGCGCAGGGCGCGGGCGCGGCGGTCGGTGCGGGGGCGCAGGGCCCGGACGCCGACGGCGGTACGGCTCGGCAGGACACGGCGGACGCCGACGGCGGTACGGCTCCGCAGGACACGGCGGACGCCACGGACCTGGAGGGGCTCACCCTCGTGGTGCTGTCCCCCACCGACCCGATGACCCGGGGCCAGCTGCGCCGCATGGCGGAACTGGCCCGTGACGAGGGGTACGACGTCCGCTGGGAGGAGGCGCGGGGCGGCCCCCTGGCCCCCTTCCAGACGATCGGCGGCCTCACCCCGCTGCTGCGCCGGGCCCGCCGGGTGGTGATGGGGGACCCGTTCTCCCGTTACGTCCAGCTCCTGCTGACCATCACCCGGGCCCGGGAGCTGGTCGTCGTGGACGACGGCACCGCGACCATGGAGTTCGTGGCCCAACTGGCGCGCGGCGAACGCCTGGTGCGCTGGCACCGCAAGGGAGGCCGCCCGGGCGCCCGGGACCTGCTGTTCGCCCCGGTGTCGTCCTCCGCGCGCCGCAGGCTGACACCGGGCACCCGGCGCACGGTGGAGGTCTTCTCCTCCATGCCGATCGACGAGGCCCCGGCCGGGGTCACGGTCACGTCGAACGACTTCGCCTGGACCCGCGCCCGCTTCGGCCCGCCCCGCCTGACCAGGGGCGCGGACCTGGTGGGCACCTCCCTCGTCGAGACGGGCGTGGTGGACGGCGAGCGCTATCTGCGGGCGGTGCGGTCGCTCGCCGCGGCGCACGGGGCGACCCGCTACTTCGCCCACCGCCGCGAGAGCAGCGAGAAACTCCACAGACTGGCGGCCGAGACGGGCCTGGAGGTGGTCCGCCCGGACCTGCCCCTGGAACTGATCGCCCGCCGCGGCCCCATCGGCCGTACGGTCCTCAGCTTCCCCTCCACGGTCGTCCACACCCTGCCGCTGGCCCTGGCCGGCACGGAGGTCCGCGTCGCGGTGTGCGACATCGACCCGGCCTGGCTCACGGACCACGCATCGCCCCGGGCGCAGGGCTTCCTGTCGGGGGTGACGGGGACGGCGCGGGACGTGGACCGGCTGTCGTCGGTCGCGGAAGGCCCCGGCGCGGCAGACGAACAGGACGTCGAGGCGGGACGGGACGTCGCGGCGGGCCAGAGGCGCCGAACACGGCCCCACCCCGGGCGATGACCTCCCCCCGCCGGCACCCCGCACCGCGGACGGTGCAGGGCCGGCAATGACCCGATCAGGCTCGCGGTGCCGCGGCACCTCGGTCCTCGGCCTGCTCGCGGTCTCGGTCCTCGGCCTTCCCGCGGTCTCCGTCCTCGGCCCTCCCGCGGTCTCAGTCGTCGGCCTGCTTGCGGGCCAGGACGTAGGCGCGTCGCGGCGACCCGTCCGGGTCCGGTTCCAGCAGCGTGCGCGCCTGGACGGGCAGACCGGCCTTGGTGAGGTGGGCCGTGACCGTGTCCGGGCTGTGCCAGTAGTGGTCGAGGGCCGTCTCGGGGCCGAGGCGCTCCACGACGTGCCGGTGCTCCTCGTCGCACGCCGGGAACGCCAGGAGCGCGTGGCCGCCGGGGGTCAGGACGCGGTGGAACTCGGTGAACACCGTCGGCAGGTGCTCCTCCGGCACGTGGACGATCGAGGACAGCGCCGCGATGCCGCCCAACGTCCGGGGCGGCAGGTCGAGCGCCGTCATCGTACCGACGTGGAAGCGCAGGTCGGGGTGGGTGCGGCGGGCGAGGGCCACCATGCCGGGGGAGACGTCCACGCCGAAGACCGGGACGTCGAGGGCGTGCAGGCGGGCCGTGACGTGCCCGGGGCCGCAGCCCAGGTCGGCCACGGGGGCGGGACCGTGCGCCCTGACCAGCTCCGCGAAGGCGGTGACCAGCGCGCGGTCCAGCGGGCGGGCCGCCAGGCCGTCGGGGAAACGGTCGGCACGGTCGCGGGCCAGCGCGTCGTACGACGTCCGGGTGGTCCGTATGAAGTCCGGCTCCTCGGCGTTCACGCGGGCGACCCTACCCGCGCGGGCGAACGCGGCAGGGGCGGCTTCCGAAGCGTTCACCGCTTCGCCATGTGAGGTCGGGCACGGGTTGGGGAGTCGTAGGAGAGGTGACGCTTCCGCGACGGGAAGGCGGCGTGACGTGGTATCCGTGGTGTACGGGAATGGTTCGGGTGCTCCGATCGTTCACGTGGCGGGACGCCCGTACACGGGAGCGGTCCCGTTCAGGGATCACCGGGCGCCCCCTCACGGCGCCGGGACGCCTCCGCGGTCACCCCCGCGGTCCGGCTCCCGCCCCCGAAGTGATCCCGTCGCCCGGAAAGCCGGGCGAGTTTACCCATCCTCACCGCCGACCATGCGGCGTGCGGCCAGTTTTTCTTCCCCTGACGGGCTGAAGTTTTGTTGATCGTGGGGAGACCGGCCGCCCGCTCGCCCTACCCTTCAAAGGGTGAACCACGTGATGTCCCCAGAGTCCGAGGCCGATCATCCCGGGGAAGCAGTGCTTCCCGGCGTGCTGTCCGAGGCGCTGCGCGCCGAACTCGTCGCCTTCCGCCGCGACCTGCACATGCACCCGGAACTCGGCCACCAGGAGTTCCGTACGACCGCCGCGATCAAGGCCCGCCTGGAGCAGGCGGGTCTCACGCCGCGTGTCCTCGACACCGGGACCGGACTCGTGTGCGACATCGGCGCACCGGACGACGGGCGTCCCATGCTCGCGCTGCGCGCCGACATCGACGCGCTGCCCATCCCCGACACCAAGACCGACTGCGCCTACCGCTCGACCGTGCCGGACCGCGCCCACGCCTGCGGCCACGACGTGCACACCACGGTCGTCCTCGGCGCCGGACTGGTCCTCGCCGAGCTGCACCGCGAAGGGCGGCTGCCGCGGCCGGTGCGGCTGGTCTTCCAGGCCGCCGAGGAGGTCCTGCCCGGCGGGGCGGCCGACGCCATCGAGGCCGGTGTCCTGGAGGGGGTCGGGCGGATCCTCGCCGTGCACTGCGACCCGAAGGTCGACGCCGGGCGCATCGGGCTGCGGCACGGCCCCATCACCTCCGCCTGCGACCGGCTGGAGGTCGCGCTCGACGGCCCGGGCGGTCACACCGCGCGACCCCACCTCACCACGGACCTCGTACTGGCCGCCGCCCGTGTCGCCGCCGAGGTGCCGGGGATGGTCGCGCGCCGCGTCGACGCCCGCAGCGGTCTCTCGGTCACCTGGGGGCGCATCGAGTCCGGGCACGCCTGCAACGTGATCCCCCAGCACGCCGAGATCTCCGGGACCGTACGCTGCCTGGACCTCGACGCCTGGCGGCAGGCGCCGGACCTGGTGCACGCGGCGGTCGACGAGATCGCCAACCAGTACAAGGCCAAGCCCGAGATCAACTACGTGCGCGGGGTGCCGCCGGTCGTCAACGAGGCCGGTGCCACCGAACTCCTGCGCGACGCGATGACCGCGCGGCGCGGTGCCCACTCCGTGGAGGACACCGAGCAGAGCCTCGGCGGCGAGGACTTCTCCTGGTACCTGGAGCAGGTCCCCGGCGCCATGGCCCGCCTCGGCGTCCGCCGCCCGGGGGACCTCGTGGTCCGGGACCTCCACCAGGGTGACTTCGACGCGGACGAGGACGCCATCACGGTGGGCGTCGAACTGTTCACGGCAGCGGCTCTGCTGGACGCGCAGGAGCGGTAGCGAGCGCCGGGCGGCCGAAGCCCGGTGGCGGAGCCCGGTGACCGGCGGCGGGAGCCCTGCTGCCGGGGACGGGGCGAGCCCGGCGCCGAGCCCGGCGGCCGATGTGCTGGGGTCCGGTGTCCGGTCCGGCGGCCGATGTCCGGGGGTCTGGTGGCCGGTCGGGCGGTCGGCGTCCCGGGGTCCGGTGTCCGGTCGGGCGGCCAACGTGCCGGAGCCCGGTGTCCGGCCCGGCGGCCGCTGTCCCAGGGCCCCGTGTCCGAGTCCCGCGGCCGGGGCCCGGCGGGCCTGGTAGCCCGGTTGGTCACGTGGCCAAGCCCGGCGGGGGAGTCCGGTGGCCGGCCTCGGTCGCCGGACGCACCGTCGGCGGTGCGGAGCGGTGTCCCGTTCCGTACCCCTCCGTCCCCTTCCGTCACTCGCCCGTAACGGCCGTCGCGCAGCCGTAACCCGGCGGCGGCACGAATCGATAACGGCCGCGAGAAACCCCGTTCCCCTCCCCTTCTACGCGCGTTACTGTGCGCCGAACTCGCTGCGGTGGCGGCGCGTCGGGCAAGCGGACCGGTGACGGTGCCGTGGGGATGAAGGGGTGCTTGCTGTGCGTCTGATCTCTCGGGTCTCTCGGAGAACGAGGTTCTCCCAAGCTGCGGTGACCGTCGCGGTCATCGCCCTCGCGGCCGCCGGCTGCGGCAAGTCCAGCACGGAGGCGAACAGCGACTCCGGCAAGAGTTCCCCCTCCGGCTACACCGGCAAGGGGATCGGCCTGGCCTACGACATCGGCGGCAAGGGCGACCAGTCCTTCAACGACGCCGCCTACGCCGGCTTCCAGAAGGCCGAGAAGGACTTCAAGCTCGGCGGCCGGGACATCGAGCCGCAGGACGGCGAGTCCAGCGCGGACAAGGTGCAGCGCCTGGAGCAGCTCGCCAAGGCCGGCTACAACCCGATCATCGGCGTCGGCTTCGTCTACGCGCCCGCCGTCAAGGAGGTCGCGGCCAAGTACCCGAAGATCACCTTCGGCATCATCGACGACGACACGGTCAAGGCGAGCAACGTCGCCGACCTGGTCTTCCACGAGGAGCAGTCCTCGTACCTCGCGGGCGTCGCGGCGGCGAAGGCCACCAAGAAGAACCACATCGGCTTCATCGGCGGCGTGGACATCCCGCTCATCCACAAGTTCGAGGCGGGCTTCGACCAGGGCGCCAAGTCGGTCAAGCCGAACATCAAGATCGAGTCGCAGTACCTGACCCAGACGGCCCAGGAGGGCGGCTTCTCCAGCCCCGACAAGGGCAAGGACGCGGCGAACGGCCAGATCGAGGCGGGCGCCGACGTGATCTACCACGCGGCGGGACTGTCCGGTCAGGGCGTGATCCAGGCCGCCGCCGAGCACAAGGTGTGGGCGATCGGCGTGGACTCCGACCAGTACCAGCAGAGCGCGCTGGCCAAGTACAAGGACTGGATCCTCGGCTCGGCCCTGAAGAACGTCGGCGGCGCGGTCTACGACCTGACCAAGTCGGTGGTCGGCGGCAGCCCCCTGACCGGCGAGGTCCGCGGCGACCTGAAGTCGGGCGGCGTCGGCTTCGCGGACTCCAACCCGAAGTACCAGGCGATGAAGGACGTCGTGGCGGCCGTGAACAAGGCCAAGCAGGACATCATCGACGGCAAGGTCACCGTCAAGACGCAGTAGCACCGCCGGACGGCGGACGACGGGGCGCCCCCGGCCGGGAGTACGGGCCGGGGGCGCCCCGTCGTATGAGATGTGCGGTGGGCCCGGGGTCGAGGCCCTGCTACACTTGATCTTGAGCTGGTCGCCGGAACTCCCGGCGCCCGGGCGTGCGTTGGTGGTCCAAGGAAAGACGCCCCGCTTCCTGCGGGGAGATGCAGGTGCAAGGCCTGCCCGGCGCTCCGAGACGAAACCCATCCCGTGCGCGGGATGGGTTTCGCGCGTTGTACGCCGCCGACGGCACGCCGTACGGCCACCGCGGGGATGCCGGGGCGACCGGGCGCCGAGATCCGCATCCGGCCGAGGGGTGCGACGGAACCGGGCACGGCGGACGGTGAGGCGCGGGCATGGAAGACGTGCCCCGGGCAACCCGGGGGCGATGACCAAGGGCCGCGGGCAGGGCGCAGTGCCGGCGGGCGGCGGCCGTCCGCGCGGCCTCCGCACCGGCTCCGAGTGGAGGCGTCGGGTGCCCCGCACACCTCAGACACCCCTCATGCAAACCGGTCACCATTCACACCTTTGCCCACGGATGGCCCACAGCCCCCTCAAAGCCCTCAGGCACCGCTCTCCCTCGCCTCCCGCAAGTGCCCCGACGCTCTCCGTAATCCGTCGGAGAGACGGTGGCCACATCTCGATAACGGACCGGACAGAAGGGGTTTTCCGTCCGGTCTACGCGCGTTACGCTGCCGCGGAACCAGCGCCTGGTATGGGCGCTTGCACGAAGGAGTCTCGTTCCATGCGCCGGGTGTCCCGAATCGCCGTCGCGGGTGCCGCTACCGCGGCCCTCGCTCTCACCGTGTCCGCTTGTGGCAGTTCGTCCACCGAGTCCGCCGGCAGCGGCAAGAGCAAGGGCATCGGTCTCGCCTACGACGTCGGCGGCAAGGGCGACCAGTCCTTCAACGACGCCGCCTACGCCGGTTTCCAGAAGGCCGAGAAGGACTTCGGTGTCGGCGGCCGCGACGTCGAGCCGCAGGACAACGAGTCCGACGCCGACAAGGTGCAGCGTCTGGAGACGCTCGCCCAGGCCGGTTACAACCCGGTGATCGGTGTCGGCTTCGCCTACGCGCCGGCCGTCAAGGAGGCCGCCGCCAAGTACCCGAAGATCACTTTCGGCATCATCGACGACAACACGATCCAGGCGAAGAACGTCGCCGACCTGGTCTTCCACGAGGAGGAGTCCTCCTACCTCGCCGGTGTCGCCGCCGCCAAGACCACCAAGAAGAACCACATCGGCTTCATCGGCGGCGTGGACGTCCCGCTCATCCACAAGTTCGAGGCGGGCTACATCCAGGGCGCCAAGTCGGTCAAGCCGAACATCAAGGTCGAGACGCAGTACCTGACCCAGACCGCCCAGGAGGGCGGCTTCTCCAGCCCCGACAAGGGCGAGAACGCCGCGAACGGCCAGATCGACGCCGGTGCCGACGTGATCTACCACGCCGCCGGTCTGTCCGGTCAGGGCGTCATCAAGGCCGCCGCCACGCACAAGGTGTGGGCCATCGGTGTCGACTCCGACCAGTACAACCAGAGCGCGCTGGCCTCGTACAAGCAGTACATCCTCACCTCGGCGCTGAAGAACGTCTCCGGTGCGGTGTACGACCTCGCCAAGTCGGTCATCAAGGACAAGAAGCCGCTGTCCGGCGAGGTCCGCGGCTCCCTGGCCAACGGCGGTGTCGGCCTCGCCGACTCCAACCCGGTGTTCAAGAACAACGCCGACCTGCAGGCCGCGCTGAAGAAGGCCGAGCAGGGCATCAAGGACGGCACGATCAAGGTCAAGACCTCCTGACCAGGTGGTCGTAAGCCGGTCGAAGACATGACCGGAAGGGCGCTGTAACAGCAGCGTCACGGTCACGGAACGGGGCGCGGGGAGGATGTCCGACCTGCGCCCCTGGCGCCGATCTCCCGCCTGCCGGGCGACGCCTGGCACGCACGCTCGCAGCGTTGCCGAAACGCCCGCGTGGCTCCTCCCCCCGACGTCGCTCGAGCGGGAGGACCCCCACCGAGGGCGCTCCGGCGCCTTGCGATCGCACGCACCGGACGCCGCCCGGCCCGCCTTTCCGGCGGACGGTGGGAGATCGGCACCAGGGCCGCCCCGTTCGCGCGGCAGAATGCTCGGAACGGATCGACCGCGATCAGGTCCGAGCAAATTCAAGGCAGGGGCGCTATGCGCGTAGAGCGGCCCCTTTTTCAAGGAGAGTGCGCCATCGACGCGTCCAGCAGCCCTCCGCTCACCGCACAGTCGACGACCGCGGTCGAGCTGGCGGGGATCACCAAGCGATTCCCGGGTGTCGTCGCCAACCACGACATCCACCTCACGGTCCGCAAGGGCACCGTGCACGCCCTCGTCGGCGAGAACGGCGCCGGCAAGTCGACGCTGATGAAGATCCTCTACGGCATGCAGAAGCCGGACGAGGGCACCATCACCGTCGACGGCGAGCAGGTGAGCTTCTCCAGCCCCGCCGACGCCATCGCACGCGGCATCGGCATGGTCCACCAGCACTTCATGCTCGCCGACAACCTCACGGTCCTGGAGAACGTGGTCCTGGGCAGCGAGAAGCTCTACGGCATCGGCGGCGGCGCCCGTAAGAAGATCAAGGAGATCTCCGACCGGTACGGGCTCAACGTCCGCCCCGACGCCCTGGTCGAGGACCTCGGCGTCGCCGACCGGCAGCGTGTGGAGATCCTCAAGGTCCTCTACCGCGGCGCCCGCACCCTGATCCTGGACGAGCCGACCGCCGTGCTGGTCCCGCAGGAGGTCGACGCGCTCTTCGACAACCTGCGCGAGCTGAAGTCCGAGGGCCTGTCCGTCATCTTCATCTCCCACAAGCTGGGCGAGGTCCTCTCGGTCGCCGACGACATCACCGTCATAAGGCGGGGTACGACGGTCGGCACCGCCGTACCCTCCGAGACCACCCCGCGCCAGCTCGCCGAGATGATGGTGGGCAGCGAGCTGCCGACCCCGGAGACCGCCGAGTCCACGGTGACGGACAAGCCCGTCATCGAGGTCAAGGGCCTCACGGTGTACGCGTCCGGCGGCGCCTCCCTCGGCGCGGAGGCCGAGCCCGCGGCCACCGGGCTCACCGAGTTCGCCGCCGGCGGGGACGTCAAGCGCGTCCTCGACGACGTCACCTTCACCATCCACGCGGGCGAGGTCATGGGCATCGCCGGAGTCGAGGGCAACGGCCAGACCGAGCTCATCGACGCGCTGATCGGCCTCAAGCACGCCGACTCCGGCACCATCGCCTTCCTCGGCGAGGACATCACCGGCTGGGCCACCCGCAAGCGCCGCGAGCGGGGCGTCGGCTACATCCCCGAGGACCGCCACCGCCACGGCCTCCTCCTGGAGGCCCCGCTGTGGGAGAACCGCATCCTCGGCCACGTCACCGAGCGCCCCAACGCCAAGGGCTTCTGGCTCGACCCCAAGGGCGCCCAGGAGGACACGCGGCGGATCGTCGAGGAGTACGACGTCCGCACGCCCGGCATCGACGTCACCGCGGCCTCCCTGTCCGGCGGCAACCAGCAGAAGCTGATCGTCGGCCGGGAGATGAGCCACAAGCCGAAGTTCCTGATCGCCGCCCACCCCACCCGTGGTGTGGACGTCGGCGCGCAGGCGCAGATCTGGGACCAGATCCGCGAGGCCCGCCGCGAGGGCCTGGCCGTGCTGCTGATCTCCGCCGACCTGGACGAGCTGATCGGCCTTTCGGACACCCTGCGGGTGATCTACAACGGCCGGCTGGTCGCCGACGCCGACCCGGCCACCGTCACGCCGGAGGAACTGGGCTCGGCCATGACGGGTGCCGCGTCCGGCCACCTGGAACACGTAGAGACCGACACAGACGAGGCAGACGCCGGTCCGGAGGACGAGGCCCGATGAAGAAGTTCGACAAGGAGCGGGTGC
Source organism: Streptomyces sp. NPDC028331 (assembly GCF_055565775.1). Taxonomy (NCBI): domain Bacteria; kingdom Bacillati; phylum Actinomycetota; class Actinomycetes; order Kitasatosporales; family Streptomycetaceae; genus Streptomyces; species Streptomyces sp. NPDC028331. Next base: position 422,667 of record NZ_JBVHTR010000001.1, read on the forward strand.
TCCTCGCGGTGGCCGGTCCGGTCATCGCGCTCGTCTCGGCGATCCTGCTCACCTCGATCGTGCTGGTCGCCTCCGGCAAGAACCCGTTCGAGCCGTATGTGCTGATGCTCCAGCAAATCGGGTACTCCGACGTCCAGGTGCTGATCATCAACCAGGCGTCGATGTACTACCTGGCGGCGCTCGCGGTGGCCGTCGGCTTCCGGATGAACCTGTTCAACATCGGCGTCGACGGCCAGTACCGCCTCGCCGCCATGATGACCGCGGTGGTCGGCGCGCACCTCGCGCTGCCGTCCTTCCTGCAGATCCCGGCGCTGATGCTGGTCGCCATGCTCACCGGCGCCTTCTGGGCCGGCATCGCGGGCGTGCTGAAGACCACCCGGGGCGTGAGCGAGGTCGTCGCGACGATCATGCTCAACGCGATCGCCACCAGCCTCATCGGCTACCTCACCCTCTCCAACGTGTGGGGCGTGCAGGTCGGCAACAACATGACGACCGGCATCATGAAGAAGTCCGGCTGGTTCCCCGGCATCAACCTGGGCGCCGACGTCGGTGAGATCTACGGCCTGGTCTTCCTCGCCGTCCTCGCGGGCGTCCTGTACTGGCTGGTCCTCAACCGCACCCGCTTCGGCTTCGACCTGCGTGCCACCGGCGCCTCGGAGACCGCCGCCGCGGCCTCCGGTGTCGACGCCAAGCGGATGGTCCTCACCGCGATGCTGATCTCCGGCGCGGTCGCGGGCCTGTCGGGCCTGCCGCTGCTTCTCGGCGACGCCCACACCTACAGCCTGAGCTTCCCGACCGGCCTCGGCTTCACCGGCATCACCATCGCCCTGCTCGGCCGCAACAACCCGGTCGGCATCGCCTTCGCCGCGCTGCTGATCGCCTTCCTCGACAAGGCGTCCCCGGCCCTCGACTACGCGACCCCGGTCGCGTACGAGAAGGAGATCGCCACGATCATGCAGGGCCTGATCGTCTTCGCGGTCGTCATCTCCTACGAGGCCGTGCGCCAGTGGGGCCTGCGCCGCCAGCAGAAGCGGGTCGGCGCGGAGCTGGCCGCGGAGGCCAACGGCAACAACAACTCGCACCAGAAGGAGGTGGCTGCCCGATGAGCACCGCGACCGTCGCCAAGCCCAAGGCGCAGCAGCCCGGCAAGGGCAGCCGCCGTATCTCGCTCCCCGCACTCCTGCTGATCATCGCGGGCGTCCTGGTCCTGACCTCGGCCGTCCGTCTGATCACCGGTGCGGACGGCATCACCTCCACCGGGCAGATGTCCACCGCGCTGCGCCTGGCCGTGCCGATCGGCCTCGCCGGCCTCGGCGGCCTGTGGGCGGAGCGCTCCGGCGTCGTCAACATCGGTCTCGAGGGCATGATGATCCTCGGCACCTGGTTCGGCGCCTGGGCCGGCTACCAGTGGGGCCCGTGGACCGGTGTCGTCTTCGGGATCATCGGGGGCGCCCTGGGCGCGGTCCTGCACGCCATCGCCACCATCACCTTCAACGTGAACCACATCGTCTCCGGTGTGGCGATCAACATCCTGGCCCTGGGCACCACCCGCTACCTGTCGAAGTTCACCTTCGAGAACGCCCCGCAGGGCTCCTCCAAGCAGTCCCCGCCGATCGACTCGCTCGGCACCTTCGACATCCCGGGCCTGTCGAGCTGGCTGGACACGCTCAACTCCAAGCACTGGTTCCTGGTCTCCGACGTCGCCGGCCTGATCGGCGGACTCGTCACCGACCTGTCGCCGCTCACCGTGATCGCGGTGGCCCTCGTCCCGGTCACCTGGTGGGTGCTGTGGCGCACGGCCTTCGGCCTGCGCCTGCGCTCCTGCGGCGAGAACCCGGTCGCGGCCGAGTCGCTCGGCGTCAACGTCTACAAGTACAAGTACATCGCCGTGATCATCTCCGGTGGCTTCGCGGGCCTCGGCGGCGCGTTCCTGTCGATCGTGGCCTCCAACGTCTACCTGGACGGCCAGACCGCGGGCCGCGGCTACATCGGTCTCGCCGCCATGATCTTCGGCAACTGGATGCCGGGCGGACTCGCCCTCGGCGCGGGCCTGTTCGGCTACACCGACAGCCTGAACCTGCGCGGCGGCACGACCAATGTGCACGCGCTCATCCTGCTGCTCGCCATCCTGGTGGTGTTCGGCGCCGCGTACCTCGTGTGGAAGAAGAAGTACGTCCCCGCGCTGATCACGGCCGTGGCCGCGGCCCTGATGTTCGTCTGGTACGCCACGACGAGCGAGGTCCCGGCGCAGCTCGTGACCGCCACCCCGTACCTCGTCACCCTGCTGGTGCTCTCGCTGTCCGCGCAGAGCCTGCGGATGCCGAAGGCCGACGGTATGCCGTACCGGAAGGGACAGGGCAAGTGACCGCATCCGCGACGTTCGACTGGGCGGGCCTCAGGGAGGAGGCGCGCGCGGCGATGTCCCGCGCCTACGCCCCCTACTCCGGCTACCGGGTCGGCGTGGCGGCCTGCGTCGACGACGGGCGCACCGTCACCGGCTGCAACGTCGAGAACGCCTCCTACGGCCTCAGCCTGTGCGCCGAGTGCGGGCTGGTGTCGCAGCTCCAGAACACCGGGGGCGGCCGGCTGACGCACTTCACCTGCGTGGACGGCGAGGGGAAGCTGCTCGTCCCGTGCGGTCGCTGCCGCCAGCTGCTGTACGAGTTCGGCGGCCCCGACCTGCTGGTGGACTCGCCGGCGGGGATCCTGCCGCTCGCTCAGATGCTGCCGCAGGCCTTCGGCCCGGACCATCTCACCAAGTAACTCCCGTGCGGCCCCGCCGAGTCGATCTGTACGGCTCGGCGGGGCCGTGCCCCTTCGGACCTGAAGGTCCTTCGAACCTCCGGAAGGAACCCATGGCCATGGACGCCATCTCCGTCATCCGCACCAAGCGGGACCGCGGTGAGCTGAGCGACGAGCAGATCGACTGGGTCATCGACGCCTACACCCGGGGCGAGGTCGCCGACGAGCAGATGTCCGCGCTCGCGATGGCCATCCTGCTCAACGGCATGAACCGCCGCGAGATCGCCCGCTGGACGGCGGCGATGATCGCGTCGGGCGAGCGCATGGACTTCTCGTCGCTGTCCCGCCCGACGGCCGACAAGCACTCCACGGGCGGCGTCGGCGACAAGATCACGCTTCCGCTGGCCCCGCTGGTCGCCGCGTGCGGCGCGGCGGTCCCGCAGCTCTCGGGCCGGGGCCTCGGCCACACGGGCGGCACACTGGACAAGCTGGAGTCGATCCCCGGCTGGCGCGCGCTGCTGTCGAACGAGGAGATGCTGTCCGTACTGGACGGTGTCGGCGCCGTGATCTGCGCGGCGGGCGACGGCCTGGCCCCCGCGGACAAGAAGCTGTACGCGCTGCGGGACGTGACGGGCACGGTGGAGGCCATCCCCCTGATCGCCTCCTCCATCATGTCGAAGAAGATCGCGGAGGGCACGGGCTCGCTGGTCCTGGACGTGAAGGTCGGCTCGGGCGCCTTCATGAAGACCCTCGACGACGCCCGTGAACTGGCGCGGACGATGGTCGGCCTCGGCACGGACCACGGCGTGAAGACCATCGCGCTGCTGACCGACATGTCGACCCCGCTGGGCCTGACCGCGGGCAACGCGCTGGAGGTCCGCGAGTCGATGGAGGTCCTGGCGGGCGGCGGCCCGGCCGACGTGGTGGAGCTGACCATCGCCCTGGCCCGCGAGATGCTGGACGCGGCCGGGGTGAAGGACGCGGACCCGGCGAAGGCCCTGGCCGACGGCTCCGCGATGGACGTCTGGCGCCGCATGATCGCGGCCCAGGGCGGCGACCCGGACGCGCCGCTGCCGACGTCCAAGGAGCAGCACGTGATCAAGGCCCCGTCGTCGGGTGTCCTGACCCGCCTCGACGCCTACGACATCGGCGTCGCCGCCTGGCGCCTCGGCGCGGGCCGCGCCCGCAAGGAGGACCCGGTGCAGGCGGCGGCGGGCGTGGAGATGCACGCCAAGCCGGGCGACACGGTGACGGAGGGCCAGCCGCTGCTGACCCTGCACACGGACACCCCCGAGCGGTTCGCGTACGCGCTTGAGGCGGTGGAGGGTTCTTACGACATCGCGGCGCCGGGCACGGAGTTCACGGCTACGCCGGTCGTGCTGGAACGTATCGCCTGACCTGGGGTTTCTTCTTTCGGGTGAACGGGATCGGTGGACCGCCGCCGGTCCCGTTCGGCATGCTGGGATCGGTGACGTACCGATAGGAGACCGCCAATGAGCGCACTCACCGTCGACCACTCGGCGGCCAGCGGCAACGAGTGGGACGACCTGGTCCGGATCTGGCAGGAGACGGACGCACCTGAGGGCTGCAAGGTGGAGATCATCGAGGGGATCGTCACCGTGGCACCACCGCCGTCCAACGCCCACAACGTAATCGCGGATCTCGTGCAGCGCAGCCTGTACCGGATCATCCCGGAACAGTGGGGCATCTACCAGACGTTGGGCACGGCCGTACCGTCTCGTGACGGGCTGTACATCCCCGACATCGCTGTGGCGCCCAGGGAAGTGCTGCGCTCTGAGGGTGGGTACTACATCCCCGCTGCAGCTGCGGAGCTTGTCGTCGAGATCACCTCCAAGTCCAATGCGTCGAACGACCGGATCAAGAAGGTCGCGGGCTATGCGTGCGCCGGTGTCCCGCTTTACTTGCTCATCGACGGCTGGGCTCCTGGAGGGCCCACGATCATGCTCTACGGCGAGCCCCACGGCGATGTCTATCGAGTGCTGCGCGCAGGCAAGTTCGGCGATGGGATCGACCTGCCGGAGCCGTTCGGCCTTACCTTGGACACCAGCGACTTCCCCACGCAGTAGAGGTCGCCCCCGCGCCGATGAGTTGCGCGGTCCAACTCGGTCCACCCTCCGTGGACGCCATGACACCCCCCGTACTCAAACTGACCGGTCCCGTCGCCCCCGACGAGGTTGCGCGGCTGGGCGACGACGTGCGGGCGCTCCTTGAGGCCACCGGGGCCGGGATCGTCGTATGCGACGTCGGCGCCCTCAGGCCCGTACGGCTCGCCACCCTCGACGTACTGGCCCGCCTCCAGCTCGCCGCCCGCCGGGCCGGAGGCCGTATCCGGCTGCGCGACCCGGCGCCCGCCCTGCGCGCGCTACTCGACCTCGTCGGCCTCCCGATCGAGCTCGAGGGGCAGCCCGAACAGCGGGAACCAGCGCCGGGTGTCGAGGAAGCAGTGGAACCCGGTGATCCGGCCGGCTGAGATCTCCAGGACCTGCACCGCCCAGGCGGTGAAGCCGCCCTTCTCGGGGTCCGGCTTGTACTGGGCGAAGCCCGGCAGGCCGTTCACCGCGACCGGTACCAGCCGGGAGCCCGCGCAGGCGGCGCCGAGCGTGGTCATGAAACCGGTGATGTCCGAGGTGCCGCGCAGCCACAGGTCGAACGGCGGCATCGTCATCACCGCGTCCTCGTGCAGCAGGGCCGTCAGCGCCGCCATGTCGTACCCCTCGAAGGCCGCCACATAGCGCTCGAGGAGCTTCTTCTGCTCCTCGTCGAGGGGATCGGAGACGGCCGCGTCGGACCCCTCGCCACTCTTCTCCGAGAGTGTCGCCCGCGCCCGCTGCAACGCGCTGTTGACCGAGGCGACCGAGGTGTCGAGCAGCTCCGCGACCTCGCTCGCCCTCCAGGCCAGCACCTCCCGCAGGATGAGCACCGCCCGCTGCTTGGGCGGTAGCTGCTGAAGGGCCGCCATGAAGGCCAGCCGGACGGACTCCTTGGCGACGGCCGCCTCCGCGGGGTCCCCGGTCGTGGGCAGCACCCGCGCGTCCGGCATCGGCTCCAGCCAGGTGTGGTCCGGGCGCGGGGAGAGGGCGGCCCGCTCCAGCGGCGAGGACTCGGTCAGGTCCATCGGGCGGGCCCGCTTGTTGCCCGCGTTCAGCATGTCCAGGCAGACGTTCGTCGCGATCCGGTACAGCCACGAGCGCAACGAGGAGCGGCCCTCGAACTTCTCGTAGCTCCGCCAGGCGCGGACCAACGTGTCCTGCACCGCGTCCTCGGCCTCGAAGGACGAGCCGAGCATGCGGTAGCAGTACCCCGTCAGCTCGACCCTGTGCTTCTCCAGCCGGACGTCGAGGTCCTCCACCGTCGCCGTGCCGTCGCTCATGGTCCACCCACCCCTGCGGCCGTTCCTGTGGCGCGCCGTCGCGCCCCAGCACTTCGGAAGCTACCGCAGCCCACTGACAACGGCCCCCGAAGCAGATGAACACCCAGGTCGCAGCGGCTTCCAGGACGGGCCCGGGAGGAGGGGTCAGTGCGCGGGAACCGGCTCCCGGCGCGCAGCGACCCGGGCCGCCCGCGACCCGAACAGGGTGATCACCACGACGCCCAGCACCGCCAGCGCGCCCATCCCCACGGTTCCGCCCCAGCCCGCCGAGTGGAAGGCCACCGCACCGAGCGTGCTGCCCGTGCTGGAGCCGAGGTAGTACGCCGACTGGTAGAGCGCGGACGCCTGCGCGCGGCCCTCCTTCGCCGTGTGGCTGACCGCCGACGACGCCACCGCGTGGCCCGCGAAGAACCCCGCCGTGATCAGGACCAGGCCCAGCAGGACCAGGGGCAGCGAGGGCGCCAGGGAGAGCAGCAGGCCCGCCGTGGTCGTGCCGCCCGCCAGGTACAGCGCCCCGCGGCGGCCCAGGCGGCCCACCAGCCGGCCCGCCGTCGACGCCGACACGGTGCCCACCAGGTACACCAGGAAGATCGAGCCGATGATGCCCTGCGGCAGCCCGAACGGCGCCTGCGTCAGGCGGTAGCCGATCACCGTGTACACACCGCCGAACACCATCATGAACAGCGCCCCGATCGCGTACAGGCGGCGCAGCAGCGGGTTGGCGAGGTGGTCGCGGACCGTGCGGGCCAGCACCCGCGGCCGCAGCGAGCCCGCCGTGAAGTGCTGGGGCGCGGGCAGCAGCAGACGGAACGCCACCGCGCAGGCGACCGCGATCACGCCGACCGTGCCGACGGCCACCCGCCAGCCCCACTCCTGCGCGACCCAGCCGGTGATGATCCGGCCGCTCATCCCGCCGACGCTGTTCCCGGCCACGAACAGGCCGATCGCCGTGACCAGGGCCTTCGGCCGGACCTCCTCGGCCAGATACGCCTGCGCCGACGCGGGCAGCCCGGCCAGCGCCGCGCCCTGCACCGCCCGCAGCACGACCAGCGCGCCCAGCGACGGCGCGAAGGGGACGAGCAGTCCGACGGTCACCGCCACGGCCAGCGACGCCGTCATCAGCGTGCGCCGTCCGAAGCGTTCGGAAAGGGCGCTCATGGGGAGGACGAACAGCGCCAGCGCGCCGGTCGCGCCGGACACCGTCCAGCTCGCCGCGCTCGCCGTCACCCCGAAGTCACGGGAGACGAGCGGCAGCAGGGCCTGCGTGGAGTAGAGGAGTGCGAAGGTGGCGACGCCGGCGAGGAAGAGCGCGAGGCTCATCCGGCGGTAGCCGGGCCCACCCGGGGTCATCCGCGAGTCGGGGGCAGGGACGGTGACGGCATCGGCGTCCACGGTGGTGGACGCCCCGGTATCGGCAGCAGGCATGCTTCGAACGTACGGACACGGCCGCTGATCCGTCCAATGCACAGAAACGCCATAATCGTTCCCATGGTGCATCAGCAGAGGTCAGCGGCTCGCCTGTCATCGTTCAGTGACACAAGTGACGCACAAGACATCGTCAGGTTGCTCGCGCCGCGCCTCGCGTACTTCGCGGGTGTCGCCCGCACCGAGCACGTCACGCGCGCGGCGCAGGAGATGCAGGTGCCGCAGTCCACCCTGTCCCGCGCCCTGGTCCGGCTCGAGGAGGACCTGGGAGTGGAGCTGTTCGCCCGGCGCGGCCGCACGGTCGCGCTCACCCCGGCCGGGCGCACGTTCCTCGCCTCCGTCGAGCGCGCCCTCGCCGAGATCGAACGGGCCGCCGAGGAGGTACGCGCGGACGCCGACCCGGCCGCCGGCAAGGTCGCCTTCGGATTTCTGCACACGATGGGCGCGGAGACCGTGCCCGGGCTGATCCACGCCTTCCGCGCCGACCATCCGCGCGTCCGCTTCAGCCTCGTCCAGAACTACGGCGAGGCGATGCTGGAGCGGCTGCGGGCGGGGGAGCTGGACCTGTGCCTGACCTCTCCGGTGCCCGACGCTCCCGATCTGGTCGCCCGGCGCCTCGACGAGCAGAAGCTGCGGCTCGTGGTGCCCGCCGACCACCGGCTGGCGAGCCGTCGGCGCGTGCGGCTCGCGGAGGCCGCGGACGAGACGTTCGTGACGCTGGAGCCCGGGTACGGGATGCGGCGCATCACCGACGACCTGTGCCGTGAGGCGGGGTTCACGCCGCGCATCGCCTTCGAGGGTGAGGAGGCCGAGACCCTGCGCGGCCTGGTCGCGGCGGGACTGGGGGTGGCGTTGCTGCCACCGCCCGCCGTGCCTCGGCCCGGGGTCGTGGAGCTCACGGTCACCGCGCCGCGGGCGGTGCGGGAGATCGGCGTGGCGTGGCTTGCGGGGCATGTGGACACGCCGCCGGTCGCGGCTTTCAAGAAGTTCCTGTTGTCGCGGAGGGGGCGGCTCCTGCCCGGTTGACCGCGCCCGACGGGACGCGGGGGCCGTGGACATCATGCGGCTGCGACCGGCCGCGGCCCACCCGCAGCTTCGATCGGCGAAGTTCTCCACGCGCCCCCGACCGGGGTTACCGCCGCAACGACCGCCCGAAGCCGGCGGCCAACGGCATCCTCAACCCCAGCGGCGGCGGAGCCGCCAGGGCGTCCTGCACCGGGCGGGAGAACGGCCGTCCGAACAGCGTGCCCATCACGAAGTCCTCGGCCAGCGCGTGGACTTCCGAGCGGTACTGGTGCAACCCGTGGCCGTCGGAGTGGACTTCGAAGCGGCAGATGTCGCGGTTCGCCTTCTTCGCCCGCGCCGCCAGGCGGAACGACAGCTCCGGGTCCGTGCGTGCGTCGTTCGTGCCGTGCACGATGAGCACCCGGCGTCCGGTGAGCTGTTTCACCGGTTCGGGTGGCGCCGCCACGTCCTCCTCGGGCAGCCAAGGTGACAGTGCCATGACGGAGTTGACGGCCGTGTGCCCGGCGGCGTGCAGCGCGGCCCTGCCGCCCATACCCATGCCGACCAGACAGACCGGCACGTCCCCGTAGCGGCGGACGATCTCCTCGGCGGCCCAGTCGGCGTCCTGAGCCAGATGTGCCTCGCTGCCGTTCCAGCCCCGGTAGCGGTAGTGCACCACATGCGTGACCAGGCCTTCGCCGTGCCCGGCCCGGGTCAGCCGGCGGCCGAGCGCGCGGACCGAGGCGGTGGCCATCAGGGCGGACGGTCTTCGGGGGGACCTCTCGTCACCGCCCGGGAGCAGCAGCACCGCGCCGCTCACCGCTGTCGGTTCCGGGCCGAGCGCCCTTCCCAGCCGGGCCCTGCGAACCGGCGTCGCTTGATGTGCCATGACAGAACATTGTCAGAAGCGACGGTGTACCAAACCTGGCCTGTGGGTCACCTTTGGGTATCGACCCCTCGTCGCATCCCGAGCTCTACGCGCGTAGGGCGTATGGTGCGGCAATGACGAGCCAGCACCAGAACACCCCGAGCTGGGACCAGATCCGCCGGGCCCCCAAGGTCCTGCTCCACGACCACCTCGACGGGGGACTGCGCCCCGGCACCATCGTCGAACTCGCCCGCGACACCGGGTACTCCCACCTCCCCGAGACCGACCCGGACAAGCTGGGCGTCTGGTTCCGCGAGGCCGCCGACTCCGGCTCCCTGGAGCGGTACCTGGAGACCTTCTCCCACACCGTCGGCGTGATGCAGACCCGCGAGGCGCTGGTGCGCGTGGCCGCCGAGTGCGCCGAGGACCTCGCCGAGGACGGGGTCGTCTACGCCGAGGTGCGGTACGCGCCCGAGCAGCACCTGGAGGGCGGGCTCACCCTGGAGGAGGTCGTCGAGGCGGTCAACGAGGGCTTCCGGCTGGGCGAGCGGCGGGCGAAGGCGGGCGGCCACCGCATCCGGGTCGGCGCCCTGCTCACCGCCATGCGGCACGCCGCCCGCGCCCTCGAGATCGCCGAACTCGCCAACCGGTACCGGGACCTGGGTGTCGTCGGCTTCGACATCGCCGGCGCCGAGGCCGGTTACCCGCCCACCCGGCACCTCGACGCCTTCGAGTACCTCAAGCGGGAGAACAACCACTTCACCATCCACGCCGGGGAGGCCTTCGGGCTGCCGTCCATCTGGCAGGCCCTGCAGTGGTGCGGCGCCGACCGGCTCGGGCACGGCGTGCGCATCATCGACGACATCCAGGTCCTCCAGGACGGCACGGTCAAGCTCGGGCGCCTCGCCTCCTACGTGCGCGACAAGCGCATCCCGCTGGAGCTGTGCCCGAGCTCCAACCTCCAGACCGGCGCCGCCGACTCGTACGCCGACCACCCCATCGGGTTGCTGCGGCGACTGCACTTCCGTGCCACGGTGAACACGGACAACCGCCTGATGTCGGGGACGAGCATGAGCCGGGAATTCGACCACCTGGTCGACGCATTCGGTTACACGCTCGACGATCTTCAGTGGTTCTCCGTCAATGCTATGAAGTCAGCATTCATTCCTTTCGATGAACGACTGGCGATGATCAATGACGTCATCAAGCCGGGATACGCCGAGTTGAAGTCCGAATGGCTGTTCCAGCAGACGGCTTCCACCAGGGATTCCGGGGCGTCCGAGGGCTGACGGAAGGCCTTTTCGATACGGCCGGGCGAGCGTCGTCCGGCCGTATTCGTATGTTTGCGGAGCCCGTCGGCACGTGTTTACGGTTTTGGACCGCTCAGATCCCCGTCAACGGACCCAAGGACGCGTTCAAGATGAAGCAGTCTGCTGCCAGGACCCTCGGTGTCGCCGCCCTCGGCGCCGCCTTCGCCGCCGCGGGCGCGGGTGTCGCGAGCGCGGCCCCCGCCGTGCCGGACGCCGCCGCACTGGACTCCGTCACCCATACCCTGCCGGTGGGCGACGTCGCCAAGACGCTGCCCGGCGCGGACCAGGCGCTCGGCCAGGGGCAGAACGCGCTCGGCACCGTGGTGTCCGCCGCCCAGCCCGCCGCCGAGAGGGCCCTCCGCAACGGCCCCGTCGCGCCGGCCGCCGGGCTGCTGGGCGGGCTGCCGGTGCAGGGGCTGCCCACCCACGGCCTGCCGGTGAACGGCATCCCGGTGGGCTGAGCGAACCCGCTCCCCGGAGCCGCTCCTACGACCCGCTCGCACGACCACGATGGGCGCCCCGCCTCGGGGCGCCCATCGGCGTATCCGCGACCGCCGGGTCACCAGGCCGTGCCGGCCGTCGCCTTGTCCTCGGAGGGGAACAGGATCCACAGGGCTATGTAGAGCAGGAACTGCGGACCCGGCAGCAGGCAGGACAGCAGGAAGATCACGCGCATCGTGGTCGCGGAGGTGCCGAAGCGCCGTGCCAGCGCTGCGCACACTCCGCCGATCATCCGTCCGTGGGTGGGGCGGGCCAGGGCGGTCATGGGTGGCTCCTTCGCGAACCGTGGTGGAACCCCGCTCCGGCGGCTGCCGGAGGGCCGGGGGCCGGCGCCAACTCCTCGGCGCTTTCGACGTGTTCCACGCTACGGGGATGAAGGGGACGAAGCGTCACTCTACGGAGCTATTCCGACCCTGGGAATCGTCGGGGTCCGACCCTGAGCGGGCTCCTCCCACGGGTGGGCGTCCTGGCTGCGGGACTCCACCCGGCGGCGCAGCCGGAAGCGTGCCGCGGGCACGATCAGGAGGTGCGCCAGCGTTACCCCGGCCGTGTTGAGCAGGATGGCGTCGATGTCCACGACCTGTCCGGGCACCCCGGTCTGCAGCAACTCGATGCCCAGGGAGATGAGGGTGCCCGCGGCGACCGTACGGGCCAGGGAGGCGAGCGGGGAGACGGCGAGCCGTCCGCCCGCCATGGGCAGCAGCACCCCGAGCGGTGCGAGCAGCGCGAGCCCCTTGCCGATGCGGCGGGCGGCCTCCGGCCAGCCCAGCGCGAGATCCGCTCTGATGCCGGCGAGCGGATGAAGGTTGGCGGGCCTCACCCAGGGGACGTCCAGCGGGCGCAGCGTGATCCAGGCGACGAGCGCGAGGTGTGCGACGAGGAGGACACCCCCTGCCACACGGACGCGGATCGCGGCGCTGCCGCCGATTGAGCCTTGACGCTGCACGCCCCCCTAGACGCCGGTTCCGGCACGATCGGTTCCCCTTCCGGCGGGCACGCTCGCCTCCGGCGCGCCCGGACGGCTCACCCGCCGGTCACCTCGGTCGAGGGCGGCGCCACCGTGCCGGGGTGCGAGCGCACCCGAGCGGTGCACCGGTAGCGGCGCAGCGGCCGGTCGTCCGGGCCGCCGAGGAGGACCGTACCGTCGTCGGCGGCGGTGGCCTCCGAATCGGCGAACGTGCAGACGATCTGCGCGAGGGCGGAGGAACCGAGATCCTGCAGCCGGCTGCTCAGCCGGAACGTGTCCTCCGGGTCCTTGCCGCGGGGGCCGCTCACCGTGATGCCGCCGGCCACGTCCGTCGTGTAGCCGGCCTGCTTCTCGGCGGGCGACGGCGTCGTGGTGAGCTGGTCGAGCAGCCCCTGGGCCACCAGCACCCGGCGCTGCCGCTCGGCCGTGCCGTCCGGGATGTGCACGGAACGGTCCACCGTCACGAGCTGTGCCGCGCACAACAGGAAGACCTGGACCGGAATGCCCCGGTCCGCCTGGTCGGCCAGGCCCGCTCCCGACAGCGCGCACGGCACCCGGGAGGGCGCCGGCCCGAAGTCCGTCGGCACCTGGGTGGCCCGGATCCCGCACCCGGCCAGCAACACGGCCAGCAACGGCACCGCAACCCAGGAACGCACACGACGCACAGCCCCCCGACGCACACCGCCCCCGGCCACCGGTTTTCCATCCCGTACGGCCGCGGCGTCCGCGCCGCCCCCGGCCACCCGGCCTGCATCCCGTACGGCCGCCGGGTCCGGGTCGCCCCCGGTCACCGGGGCCGGGTCCCGAGGCGCCGCCGCGCGGCGGTCCTGCGAACCCTCGGCACGTCCGGGCTCCCGCCCCGGCAGGCGCACGTCCCACGCAACCCCCGTGCGCCCGGCCCCCGGCGCCGCCGGCCGTCCCCGGAGTGCGGTGACTCGGCGTCCGCCCGGCAGTGCCGTCACGCGCCCGGCCCGCATCGCCGTCAGGCGTCCGTCCCGCGCCCTCATCGCGGCTTCTCCTCCGTGCCGTTCCCGTTCCGCGTCTCCTGCTCGATCAGCGGCGACGCGTCGCGCGGCAGGCGCAGCGTGAACACCGCCCCGCCTTCCGGGGAGTTGGCGGCGGTGATGCTGCCACCGTGGATGTGCGCGTTCTCCTGTGCGATGGACAGGCCCAGGCCGCTGCCCTCGGAGCGGGGGCGTGAGGCGCTCGCCTTGTAGAAGCGGTCGAAGACGTGCGGCAGCACGTCCTCGGGGATGCCGGGGCCGTGGTCCCGCACCCGGATGACCAGCTCCTCGCCCTCCTCGCGCACCGAGACCCGTACCGGCGAACCGCCGTGCTTGAGCGCGTTGCCGATCAGGTTCGCCAGGATCACGTCGAGGCGGCGCGGGTCCAGGCGGGCCATGATGCCGCGCTCGGCGTCGAGCTCGACGGCGTCCAGCCAGGCGCGGGCGTCGATGCACGCGGTGATCTGGTCGGCGATGTCCACGTCGTCCAGGACCAGCCGGGCCGTGCCCGCGTCGAAGCGGGTGACCTCCATCAGGTTCTCGACGAGGTCGTTCAGCCGCCGGGTCTCGCTGACCACCAGCCGGACGGCCGGCTCGATCATCGGGTCCACGCTGCCGGTCTCGGCGTCCAGCTCCTCCTCCAGGACCTCCGTGACCGCCGTGATCGCCGTCAGCGGCGTCCGCAGCTCGTGGGACATGTCGGCGACGAAGCGCCGGGAGGCCTCCTCGCGGGCGCTCATGTCCGCGACCGTCTTCTCCAGGGACTCCGCGGCCCGGTTGAACGTCCGTGACAGCTCGGCCAGTTCGTCCGTGCCGGACACCCGCAGCCGGGTGTCCAGCTTGCCCTCGCCCAGCCGCCGGGCCGCGATGCCGAGGCGGTGCACCGGCTTCAGCACCGTCGTGGCGGCGGCCTGCGCGAGCAGCGCCGAGCCGATCAGCGCGAGACCGGTGGCGATGCCGAGCGACCAGGCGAGCGAGTCGAGGTCCTTGGCCTCCGGCTCCAGGGACTTGAGCATGTAGCCGGTCGTGCCCCCGCCGATCACCTTGGCGCCGCCCACCAGGTACGGCTTGCCGTCCTGCACGATCCGCTGCCAGTACAGGTGGTTGGCGTACTTGTTGGTGGAGGACACCTTCTGCTGTTTGTCGACCGCCTTCCGCAGCGACGCCGGCACGTCCTGAAGCGTGAAGGAGTCCAGGTCGGAGTTGCCGACGACCGTCTTCCCCCGCTCGTCCCGCGCCACCAGCAGCACGCTGAAGCGCTGGCTGCTGTTGGCCATCTCGCCGGCGGTGCGCTGAAGATCGTCCTGTGTCGGGTGCAGCGGCAGCGAACTCGCGTGGTTCTGCATCTCCTGCTGGAAGTCGCGCAGCACCGCGTCCTGGGCGCGGGTGAGCACGGCCTCACGGTTGAGCCAGTACGCGATGCCGGACGCCGACACGGCGGCGGTCAGCGCGACGAGCCCGAACACCACGACCAGGCGCAGCCGCAGACTCGTGAAGCGCAGACGGGACTGTACGGTCCTGCGAGCCGCGGACCAGCCGCGGATCCCCCCTGGTGAACCGGTCACTGAGGGGCGTCCAGCCGGTATCCGACCCCACGGACCGTACGGATGAGCGTGGGCGACGACGGTACGTCCTCCACCTTGGCGCGCAGCCGCTGCACGCACGCGTCGACCAGCCGCGAGTCGCCCAGGTAGTCGTGCTCCCACACGAGCCGCAGCAACTGCTGCCGGGACAACGCCTGTCCGGGCCGCCGGCTCAGCTCCAGGAGCAGCCGCAACTCGGTCGGGGTGAGCTGCAGGTCCTGGCCGTTCTTCGTGACGGTCATCGCGGCCCGGTCGATGACGAGGTTGCCGAAGGCCGCCGAGTCGCTGGCCTCGCGCTCCCCGCGGCGCAGCACGGCCCGGATCCGGGCGTCCAGCACCCGTCCCTGCACGGGCTTGACGACGTAGTCGTCGGCGCCGGACTCCAGACCGACCACGACGTCGATGTCGTCGCTGCGCGCGGTCAGCAGGATGATCGGGAGCTGGTCGGTGCGCCGGATGCGCCGGCACACCTCGAACCCGTCGATGCCGGGCAGCATCACGTCCAGCACGATCAGATCCGGCCGCTGTTCGCGCAGCAGCTTCAGACCGTCCTCGCCGGTGGCAGCAGTGGCCACACGGTGTCCCTGGCGCGTCAGAGAGAGCTCCAGGGCCGTTCGGATGGCGTCGTCGTCCTCGATCAGCAACAGGGAAGGCACGGGGGTCATTCTGGCCCATGCCGTGGCCGCGTTTCGACTGTCGGTCGGCTTCCGGCCCCTCCGCCCGGCAGGGCGGCACCGCCCGTCACGGCGGCGTAGCCGTACCGCTCTGCTCTGTGAGCGGGCTGTGGAAC
The DNA here is from genome assembly GCF_055565775.1 of Streptomyces sp. NPDC028331. NCBI lineage: Bacteria > Bacillati > Actinomycetota > Actinomycetes > Kitasatosporales > Streptomycetaceae > Streptomyces > Streptomyces sp. NPDC028331. The sequence goes on from NZ_JBVHTR010000001.1 coordinate 438,253, forward strand.
GGCTGCGGACGACCCCTGTGACAGGTCTGTGACAGTCGGCGGACACGGCCATGAAGTGGCCCGGGCAAGCTTTTCGGCACAGGCAAGGAAGCGAGCCGACGACCGGGACTCCACGACGGGGGGCGCGAGATGAACACGCTGCACGGCACAGCCACGAGCGCAGTGGTCACGCGTCTGCACGACGTCACCCGGAACACCGAGAAGTCCGGTGCCGACGGGGGTCCCTCCCGCACGAGCGGGTTCGAGCGTGGGGGAGGCCGGGGGTGCGCCCGCGGCACCGGGCGTCAGCACACCGCGTTCATGACGGTGGTCGACGCTCGCACGGAGGCTCACGGGGGAGCCGCGTACGGGGAGGGCCCGGGGGAGCGTCGTTCGGTGACGGAGGCGGAGTTCACCGCCTACGTCGAGGAGCGCCGCGCCTCCCTGTACGCCACCGCCTACCACCTGACCGGTGACCGTTTCGAGGCCGAGGACCTGCTGCAGAGCGCGCTGTTCTCGACCTACCGGGCGTGGGACCGGATCAGCGACAAGGCCGCCGTGGGGGGCTACCTGCGGCGCACGATGACCAACCTGCACATCAGCGCGTGGCGCCGCCGCAAGCTGAACGAGTACCCGACCGAGGAGCTGCCGGAGACGCCCGGCGACACGGACGCGATGCGCGGTACGGAGCTGCGCGCGGTCCTGTGGCAGGCGCTCGCCCGGCTGCCGGAACTCCAGCGCACCATGCTGGTCCTGCGCTACTACGAGGGCCGCACGGACCCGGAGATCGCGGAGATCCTCGACATCAGTGTGGGCACGGTGAAGTCGAGCATCTGGCGGTCGCTCCGCCGGCTGCGCGAGGACCAGGTCCTCAGCTTCGGCCGTGACCAGGAGGAGTCCTTCGGCGAGCTCGTCGCCTGAAGGACGGGGGGACACGGGGGAAGACGGGGGAGCGGTACAGGGGAGGGAAGAACGGGGGACACGGGGGATCACGGGGGAACACGAGAGCGGGACTGGGGGGCCGGGGGGTCCATCCAGTCCCGCTTTCCCGTTCTGCCCTACGCCGCCGTGCTCAGCGAGGTGCACCGGCCCGCGGCGGCCGCCGCCAGCCGGCTCAGCGCCTCGTCCCGGTCGCAGGCGTACGCGCCGAGCGCCGTCTGCCGGGCCACGATCGACCGCTCGGCACGCATCAGCCGCCAGCCGCGGCGCAGCAGGAACGGCACCGACTTGCGGCCCTCCTTCAGATCTCGCAGGAAGCGGCGGCGGAACGTGGTGACGGGCCCGCGGGTCAGGCACAGCGCGTCCGCCAGCACCCCCAGCTCACGGCAGCGCTCTATGATCTCGGCGGCGAAGATGCCCTCCGCGATGAACACCGGCCCGCCGCCGATGTCCAGCGTCTCCCCGCCCGTACGCGCGCTCAGGGCGATGTCGTACACCGGCACCGTCGTACGGCCGGTGGCGGACAGCTCGGCGATGGCCGCGACCGCGACGTCCGCGTCCCAGGACCGCGGATGGTCCCAGTCGATGTCCGAACTGCCCTCCACCAGGGGCAGCGTGGGGTCGTCACCCTCCTTGTAGAAGTCGTCGAGCCGCAGCACGGGCAGGCCGGAGCGGGCGGCGACGAGGGACTTGCCGGAGCCGGAGGGGCCGCACAGCAGCACGACGCGGGCAGGGGCCGGGGGATGAGGACTCACGAGACACCAGTCTGACGCATTCCGTACACCGTGCCGACCCCGCGGGTCGAGGTTTGGAGCACACATCACGCCTCAACTACGCTGCGTGGCGACATCCTCACGTTTCGCAGCAAGAAGGTGGCAGCAGCCATGGCACGACACGCCTCCCCCAAGTCCCCCACCGCCCGGCGCGCGATCGTGGCCCTCGCGACCGCGGGCGTCGCCCTGGGGGCGGGCGCCGCCTCGGCGTCGGCGGCGGACAACGCCCCGGCCGTCGACGTGATGCGGACCCGGCCCACGTCGCTCGGCACCGTCGACCCGCAGGCGGGAGCGTCGGCGCTGACGGGGACCGTGGGGTATGTCACCGGGCCCGTGCGGTACGCGACCGGGCCGCTCGCGGGCCTGAAGCCCAACCCGCTCGCGGGCACGGGCGTCGACCCGCTCGACAACGGCGTCGCCACCCGAGTCGCCGACTTCCAGCCGCTGTCGTCCCAGGCCCTGACCCGGCCGGTGGCCGAGGCGGAGTCGGTCGGCGGTGTGCCGGTGGTCGGACAGGTGGTCCGAGCGCTGCGCTGACCACTCCCTGACCGGCTACCGCCGACGCGCCGGGCCGGCACCGGTCGGCGGGGTAGGCAGAGCCACGCAGAGCCGCGCTCCCCCTGGACGGGGAAAGCGCGGCTCTGCGGCTGTGGGGGCCTGGACCTCCGCGCCGCCGGTCCAGAACGGCGCGGCGGCCCGTGGGGAGGCGTCAGTACGACGAACCGGACGCGCCCAGCGAACCCGTCGGGTGCCAGACCGTCTTCGTCTCCAGGAAGGCGGTCATGCGCTCGATGCCGGGCGTCTCGAAGTAATCCACAGGCTGTGGACGAAGAACGCGCTTCAGGTTGTCCGCCGCCGCGATCTCCAGCTCCTTCGCCAGCACCTCGTCGGCGCCGGCCAGATCGATCGCGTTGACGTCCTGGTGCGCGGCCAACGGCGCCGCGATCTCCGCCGTACGGCCGGACAGGACGTTGACCACGCCACCGGGAACGTCCGAGGTGGCCAGCACCTCGCCCAGCGACAGGGCGGGCAGCGGGGCCTTCTCGGAGGCCACGACGACCGCCGTGTTGCCGGTGGCGATCACGGGGGCCACGACCGAGACCAGGCCGAGGAAGGACGACTCCTGCGGGGCCAGTACGGCCACCACGCCCGTCGGCTCGGGCGAGGACAGGTTGAAGAACGGGCCCGCCACCGGGTTGGCGCCGCCGATCACCTGGGCGATCTTGTCGGTCCAGCCCGCGTACCAGACCCAGCGGTCGACGGTCGCGTCCACGACCGCGGCCGCCTTGGACTTGGACAGCCCCTCCGCGTCGGCCACTTCGCGCACGAACTGCTCCCTGCGGCCCTCCAGCATCTCCGCGACGCGGTAGAGGACCTGGCCGCGGTTGTACGCCGTCGCACCGGACCAGCCGCCGAAGGCCTTGCGCGCCGCGACCACCGCGTCACGGGCGTCCTTGCGGGAGGAGAGGGGCGCGTTCGCCAGCCAGTTGCCCTTCGAGTCGATCACCTCGTACACCCGGCCGCTCTCGGAACGCGGGAACTTCCCGCCGACGTACAGCTTGTAGGTCTTGAAGACGCTCAAACGGTCAGACATCGAGGTAAGCCTCCAGGCCGTGGCGGCCGCCCTCGCGGCCGAAGCCCGACTCCTTGTAGCCGCCGAACGGCGAGGTCGGGTCGAACTTGTTGAACGTGTTGGACCAGACGACACCGGCGCGCAGCTTGCCCGCGACCGCCAGGATCCGGGAGCCCTTCTCGGTCCAGATGCCCGCGGACAGGCCGTACTGCGTGTTGTTCGCCTTGGCGACGGCCTCCTCCGGCGTGCGGAAGGTGAGGACCGACAGCACCGGGCCGAAGATCTCGTCGCGGGCGATGGTGTGCGCCTGGGTGACGTTCGTGAAGAGCGTCGGGGCGAACCAGTAGCCGGAGGAGGGGAGTTCGCAGGCCGGGGACCAGCGCTCGGCGCCCTCCGCCTCGCCCTGCTCGGCGAGCGCGGTGATCCGGGCGAGCTGCTCGGCGGAGTTGATCGCGCCGATGTCGGTGTTCTTGTCCAGCGGGTCGCCGAGGCGCAGCGTGGACAGGCGGCGCTTGAGGGAGTCCAGCACCTCCTCCTGGACCGACTCCTGGACGAGGAGACGGGAGCCCGCGCAGCACACCTGGCCCTGGTTGAAGAAGATGCCGTTCACGATGCCCTCGACGGCCTGGTCGACCGGGGCGTCGTCGAAGACGATGTTGGCGCCCTTGCCGCCCAGTTCGAGGGTGAGCTTCTTCTTCGTACCGGCGACCGTGCGGGCGATCTCCTTGCCGACGGCCGTGGAGCCGGTGAAGGCGACCTTGTTCACGTCCGGGTGCGCGACGAGCGCGGCGCCCGCGTCGCCGTAGCCCGGAAGGATGTTGACGACACCCTTGGGCAGGCCCGCCTGGCGGCAGATGTCCGCGAAGAACAGGGCGGAGAGCGGGGTCGTCTCGGCCGGCTTCAGGACGACCGTGTTGCCGGTGGCGAGCGCCGGGGCGATCTTCCAGGCCAGCATCAGCAGGGGGAAGTTCCAGGGGATGACCTGGCCGGCCACGCCCAGCGGACGCGGGTCCGTGCCGAAGCCGGCGTGGTCCAGCTTGTCCGCCCAGCCCGCGTAGTAGAAGAAGTGCGCGGCGACCAGGGGCAGGTCCGCGTCGCGGGTCTCCTTGATCGGCTTGCCGTTGTCCAGCGTCTCCAGGACGGCCAGCTCGCGGCTGCGCTCCTGGATGATCCGGGCGATGCGGAACAGGTACTTGGCGCGCTCGGAGCCGGGCAGCGCCGACCACTTCTCGAAGGCCTTGCGGGCGGCCTTCACCGCCCGGTCGACGTCCTCGGCACCGGCCCGGGCGACCTCGGAGAGGACCTCCTCGGTCGACGGGCTGACCGTCTTGAAGACCCTGCCGTCGGCCGCCTCCGCGAACTCGCCGTCGATGAACAGGCCGTAGGAGGGGGCGATGTCGACGATCGAGCGCGACTCGGGCGCCGGTGCGTACTCGAATGCGGATGCCATGGTGATCAGTCCACCGTCACGTAGTCGGGGCCGGAGTAGCGGCCGGTGGCCAGCTTCTGACGCTGCATCAGCAGGTCGTTCAGGAGCGAGGAGGCGCCGAAGCGGAACCAGTGGTTGTCCAGCCAGTCCTCGCCGACGGTCTCGTTGACCAGGACGAGGAACTTGATCGCGTCCTTGCTGGTGCGGATGCCGCCGGCCGGCTTCACACCGACCTGGACGCCGGTCTGGGCGCGGAAGTCGCGCACGGCCTCCAGCATGAGGAGGGTGTTGGCGGGCGTCGCGTTGACGGCGACCTTGCCCGTCGACGTCTTGATGAAGTCGGCGCCCGCCAGCATGCCGAGCCAGCTCGCGCGCCGGATGTTGTCGTACGTCGACAGCTCGCCGGTTTCGAAGATGACCTTCAGGCGGGCGGACGTCCCGCAGGCCTCCTTCACGGCGGTGATCTCGTCGTAGACCTTCAGGTACCTGCCCGCGAGGAACGCCCCGCGGTCGATGACCATGTCGATCTCGTCCGCGCCGGCGGCGACTGCCTCGCGCACGTCGGCCAGCTTCACCTCCAGGGCGGCGCGGCCGGCCGGGAAGGCGGTGGCGACCGAGGCCACCTTCACGCCGGAGCCCGCGACGGCCTCCTTGGCGACGGCCACCATGTCGGGGTAGACGCACACCGCCGCGGTCGTCGGGGCCGTACGGTCCGTCGGGTCGGGGCGGACCGCCTTGGCGCCGAGCGCCCGGACCTTGCCCGGGGTGTCCGCGCCTTCCAGCGTCGTCAGGTCGACCATCGAGATGGCGAGGTCGATGGCGTACGCCTTCGCGGTGGTCTTGATGGAACGGGTGCCGAGTGAGGCGGCGCGCGCCTCCAGGCCGACCGCGTCGACGCCGGGCAGCCCGTGGAGGAAGCGGCGCAGCGTGCTGTCCGACGCGGCGACGTCGGCGAGAGCGTGCGTGCGAGGGGTGGGGGTACCACCCTGCTCGAGCGAAGCCGAGAGCTTGGGGGAGGTGGGCATGGTCACCAGGCGAGCATATCTACGCGCGTAGCGGCTGTACACCCCCCGGCGCCCGCCGCAACCGGTGAGACCGCCCACCACCGCCCGGCCGCCCGTCGGGCAGAATCGGGACCATGACGACGCCCGAGCACGAGTCACCAGCGCCGCAGCCGCCGGCCCCCGAGTTCCGGGACCGGGTCCACCGGTCGTCCGGAGGCATCGCGGGCGGCGTCCTGCTGCTCGCCATCATCGCCTGGCTCGGCTTCGACGCGCTGTTCACCGGCCACGGGCGCTCCCCGTGGCTGGCGCTCGCCGTGATGATCCTCATCGTGCCGCTGGTGGTCGCCTTCACCCTGCGGCCGGCCGTCTACGTCAACGACGACCGCCTCCGCATCCGCAACCCCTTCCGCGTGATCGTCCTGCCGTGGGGCCAGGTCGCGGCGCTGCGGTCCGGTTACTCCAACGAGGTCATCACCAAGTCCGGCACCAAGTACCAGCTGTGGGCGGTGCCCGTGTCGATGCGGGCGCGCAAGAGGGCGGTACGGCAGCAGGCGCGGACCGCGGCCGGGGAGCGCGGGGACGGCCTTGGGCAGCGGCGTCCCGGCCTCCTGGGTTTCTCCCGGCCGGTCCCCGTTCAGCCGGACACCGCCGGGGAGGGCGGACCCGTCCGCGCCGCGACCGACCAGATCATGGACGACCTGCGCGAGCTGCAGGAGACCCGCGAGAACGCCGAGACGGCCCAGGGCGAGGTGACGGTCCGCTGGGCGTACGAGATCGCGGGACCGGCGCTCGCGGGAGCGGTGGTGCTCGCGGTGCTGCTGGCGGTGGGCTGAGCGGACCGGGCGGCGGCCCCGGGGGCGGGCGGGGCGCTCACCGGCCTTCCGTACGCTGTCGGGGGCGTTGTGGAGGGTTCGACCCGTGGGTGGGGGCCCGGCGTGGTGACTGTCCCGCAAGTTCTTCGCCGCCTGTCGGGACGAACCCTCCGATTTTCGTCGCCTGTCGGGACGAACCCTCCGATTGCTTCCCCGAGGATGACCGACCGCTCCTAGTGCGCGATGCCGTCGATCAGTTCGCGTGCGCCCTGGCGCAGCAGGGAGACGGCGACGGACGTGCCGAGGGTCGCGGGATCGAGGCGGCCCGCCCACTCGTGGGCGTTGAGCACCGTCTTGCCGTCCGGGGTGAACACGCACGCCCGCAGGGAGAGTTCTCCGCCGCGTCCGGCGCGTGCGAAGCCGGCGATCGGGCTGTTGCAGTGGCCCTGGAGGACGTGCAGGAACATGCGCTCGGCGAGCATCTCGCGGTGCGTGTCCGGGTCGCCGAGGCCGCTGACGGTCTCGATGGTCTCGGTGTCGTCCTCGCGGCACTGGAGGGCGAGAACCCCCGCGCCGATCGGCGGCACCATCGTCTCGACGGGCAGGACCTCGCTGATCGCGTCGGTGCGGCCGATCCGTTCCAGGCCGGACAGGGCGAGGAGGAGGGCGTCGGCTTCCCCGGCGGCGAGCTTCTCCAGGCGGCGGTTCGCGTTGCCGCGCATCGGGACGCACTCCAGGTGCGGGTGGGACGCGGCGAGCTGGGCGATCCGGCGCACGGACGAGGTGCCGACGCGGGTGCCGTCGGGCAGTTCCGCCAGGGTGCGGCCGGCGGAGTCGACCAGGGCGTCACGGATGTCGTCGCGCTTGAGGAAGGCCGCGAAGACGGTCCCGGCCGGGAGGGGCCGGTCGGCGGGGATGTCCTTGACGCAGTGGACGGCGAGGTCCGCCTGACCGGCGAGGAGGGCGGCGTCCACTTCCTTGGTGAACGCACCCTTTCCCTCGACGCGGGAGAGGTCGCCCATCCACTTGTCGCCGGTGGTCTTCACCGGGACGACCTCGGTGCGCACCGTCGGGTGGAGCGCGGCCAGTTCGGCTCGGACGCGTTCCACCTGGGCGAGCGCCATGGGGGAGTCGCGGGAGACGATGCGCAGCAGGTCACTTGGCATGAAGGCACGATAGACCTTCGCGGGCGGGCGGCGATGACGCGCCCGGAAGCCGCTGATGGCCCTCCGGCCGTGCGGCCTGGGAAAGCGCGTCGTCGGCGACGTGGAATGACGTGGAGTAGGGGGCGCGCTCGCGGGCCGCGGTCGGCGCGATGGCCCGCCCGGGCGGTTCCGGGCGGGCCATCAGCGGGCCTACAGGGGCCGTCAGATGCCGGCTGCGGCGGACAGGTCCCGCTTGATCGACGCCAGCAGGTCCGCGGCCCTGGTGCGGGCCGCCGGGAGGTCGGCGCGCGCGGTGACCGGGACCACGACCTCCAGGTAGCACTTGAGCTTGGGCTCCGTGCCGCTGGGGCGGACGATCACACGGGCGCCGTCGAGCGTGTAGCGCAGGCCGTCGGTGGGCGGCAGCGTGTCCGTGCCCTGCGTGAGGTCCTCCGACCGGGTGATCGGCAGGCCCGCGAGCGCGGTCGGGGGCTGCTCGCGCAGGCGGCGCATCGCGTCGGCGATGACCGACAGGTCCTGGACGCGGACCGAGAGCTGGTCCGTGGCGTGCAGGCCGTGCTCGACGGCGAGGTCGTCGAGGAGGTCCAGGAGCGTGCGGCCCTGCGACTTCAGCAGCGAGGCGAGCTCAGTGATCAGCAGCGCGGCCGTGATCCCGTCCTTGTCCCGTACGCCGTCCGGGTCGACGCAGTAGCCGAGCGCCTCCTCGTAGCCGTAGCGCAGGCCCTCCACGCGGGCGATCCACTTGAAGCCGGTCAGGGTCTCCTCGTACGGCAGGCCCGCCTTCTCGGCGATGCGGCCGAGGAGGGAGGAGGACACGATCGACTCGGCGAAGGTGCCGGTGGCTCCGCGTTGGACCAGGTGGGCCGCCAGCAGGGCGCCGACCTCGTCGCCGCGGAGCATGCGCCAGTCGCCGCCGTCCTGCACGGCCACGGCGCAGCGGTCGGCGTCCGGGTCGTTGGCGATGACCAGGTCCGGGTCCGTCTCGCGGGCCTTGGCGAAGGCGAGGTCCATGGCGCCGGGCTCTTCCGGGTTGGGGAAGGCGACCGTCGGGAAGTCCGGGTCGGGATCGGCCTGCTCGGCGACGAGGACGGGCTCGGGGAAACCGGCCCGGGCGAAGGCGGCGAGGAGGACGTCCTTGCCGACGCCGTGCATCGCGGTGTAGACGGTGCGGGCGGTGCGCGGGGAGTCCGCGGCGAGGACGGCGTCCGTGCGGGCGAGGTAGGCGTCGAGGACGTCCTCGGCGAGGACCTCCCAGCCGGAGTCCGGGCGGGGGACCGAGGCGAGGGTCGTGATCGCGGCGATCTCGGCGGCGATCTCGGCGTCGGCCGGGGGCACGATCTGCGAGCCGTCGCCCAGGTAGACCTTGTAGCCGTTGTCGCGCGGCGGGTTGTGGCTGGCGGTGACCTCCACACCGGCGACCGCGCCGAGGTGCCGGATGGCGAAGGCGAGGACGGGGGTGGGCAGGGGCCGGGGGAGGAGCGCCGCACGCAGGCCCGCGCCCGTCATGACGGCAGCGGTGTCCCGGGCGAAGTCGGCGGACTTGTGGCGGGCGTCGTAGCCGATGACGACGAGGCCGTCGGTGTGGCCCTTGCCCTTGAGGTACGCGGCCAGACCCGCGGCGGCGCGGATGACCACGGAGCGGTTCATGCGCTGGGGGCCGGCGCCGAGTTCGCCGCGCAGGCCGGCGGTGCCGAACTGGAGGGTGCCGCTGAAGCGCGCGGCGAGCTCGGCGACGTCCCCGGCGTCGATGAGCTCGGCGAGTTCGTCACGGGTGTCCGCGTCGGGGTCCTCGGCCAGCCACGCCTTGGCCCGTGCGAGGAGTTCGTCGTGCACGTCGGGTCAACCTCTCGTAGGGGTCGTGGGTCTCGGGGTGCGGCGGCGGACAGGGACGCCTGTCGCATCCCTTTCCCGTCCAGTGCAGCACGGCCGCCGGTCGGCGCAGGGGCGGCGCCGCTCGGCCCGTGTCGGCGACCACGGCCGCAGGGGTCGCACGGCGTCCGGGGGCGGAGCCCCCGGCACGGTCACAGCCGTTCCAGCACCTTCGCCAGCAGCGCCCCCATCCGCGTCGCGGAGTCGCGGCCCGCCTGCAGGACCTCCTCGTGGTTCAGCGGCTCGCCCGTCATGCCCGCGGCCAGGTTGGTGACCAGGGAGATGCCGAGGACCTCGGCGCCCGCCTCGCGCGCGGCGATGGCCTCGAGGACCGTCGACATGCCGACCAGGTCCGCGCCGATGGTGCGGGCCATGCGGATCTCCGCCGGGGTCTCGTAGTGCGGGCCGGTGAACTGCGCGTAGACGCCCTCCTCGAGGGTGGGGTCGATCTCCTTGCACAGGGCGCGCAGCCGCGGGGAGTACAGGTCGGTGAGGTCGACGAAGTTGGCGCCGACGATCGGGGAGGTCGCGGTCAGGTTGATGTGGTCGCTGATCAGGACCGGCTGGCCGGGACGCATCGTCTCGCGCAGGCCGCCGCAGCCGTTGGTGAGGACGACGGTCTTGGCACCGGCGGCGACGGCGGTGCGGACGCCGTGCGCGACGGCGGCGACGCCGCGGCCCTCGTAGTAGTGCGTACGCCCGAGGAAGACCAGGGCGCGCTTGTCGCCGATCCGGTACGAGCGGATCTTGCCGCCGTGGCCCTCGACGGCCGGCGGCGGGAAGCCGGGCAGCTCGGTGACGTGGTGCTCGGCCGCGGGTGCGCCGAGCGCGTCGACGGCCGGAGCCCAGCCGGAGCCCATCACGAGGGCGACGTCGTGGGTCTCGGCACCCGTCAGCTCGCGCAGGCGCGCGGCGGCGGCGTCGGCGGCGGCGTAGGGGTCGCCCTGGATGTCGTCCGGAAGAAGAGATGCGTTCACGCGCATGAGGGTAGCCGGTCTTGGCCTACGCGCGTAGATGACGGAGCTCACGTCGATGCGATCGTTGTCTTGTCGTTTCCGACGACAGCACCGGAACGGCGAACGCGCAGGGGTCAGCAGGGCCGCTTGCGCAGTTCCATCACATAGTCGTGCGGTGCCCCCGCGGACTCCGCCGCGTCCGCGACCTCGCCGAGGTACCGGGCCGAGGGGAGGCCGCCCTCGTAGGCGTTGAGGACGTACGTCCACGCCGTCTCCTCGCCCTCCAGGGTGTGGACACGGACGCTGCGCAGGCGGCGGTAGACGTCGAGGCCCACGCCCTCCCAGCGGTCCATCGACTCCTCGTCCATCGGCGCGATGTCGTACAGCGCGACGAAGACCTGCGACAGCGGGTCCTCCACGATCGTCGCCAGGGCGCCGTCCCACCCCATGTGCTCGCCGCCGAAGGTCAGCCGCCAGCCGTTCAGCCAGCCGGTGGCCCGCAGCGGCGAGTGGGGTGCGCGGCGGGTCATCAGCCGCGCGTCGAGATTGCCGGCGTACGCGGCGTAGAGCGACATGGATCGAGGGTACGGCAGCGCTTCCCCCGCCTCTCCCGTAACAGATGCATCACCCGGCCGCCCCCAGGAGGAGCGTCGCCCGAGGGGTGCGGGACAATGGAGTACGTGACTCGGATCGTGATCATCGGTGGCGGACCCGGCGGATACGAAGCGGCGCTGGTGGCCGCGCAGCTCGGCGCGGAGGTGACCGTCGTCGACTGCGACGGTCTGGGCGGGGCGTCGGTGCTCACCGACTGCGTGCCGTCCAAGACGCTCATCGCGACGGCTGAGGTGATGACCACCTTCGACTCCTCCTACGAAGAGCTCGGAATCATCGTCGCCGACGACACGCCGCCCCTGGAGCAGGCCGCCCGCGTGGTCGGCGTCGACCTCGGCAAGGTCAACCGACGGGTCAAGCGGCTCGCGCTGGCCCAGTCCCACGACATCACCGCCTCCGTCACGCGCGCCGGCGCCCGGGTCATGCGCGGCCGCGGCCGACTGGAGGGCATGCAGGCCCTGGACGGCTCCCGCAAGGTCGTCGTACGGGCCGCGGACGGCAGCGAGGAGACGCTCACCGCCGACGCCGTGCTCATCGCCACCGGCGGCCACCCGCGCGAGCTGCCCGACGCCCAGCCCGACGGCGAGCGGATCCTCAACTGGACCCAGGTCTACGACCTCGACGAACTGCCCGAGGAACTCATCGTCGTCGGATCCGGTGTCACCGGTGCCGAGTTCGCCGGCGCCTACCAGGCCCTCGGATCCAAGGTCACCCTCGTCTCCTCGCGCGACCGCGTCCTGCCGGGCGAGGACCCCGACGCCGCCGCCGTCCTCGAGGACGTCTTCCGCCGCCGCGGCATGAACGTCATGGCCCGTTCCCGCGCGCAGTCCGCCAAGCGCGTGGGCGACCGGGTCGAGGTCACCCTCTCCGACGGGCGCGTGATCACGGGTTCGCACTGCCTGATGGCCGTCGGCGCCATACCCAACAGCAGTGGGATGGGCCTGGAGGAGGCCGGGGTCAAGCTGCGCGAGTCCGGGCACATCTGGACGGACAAGGTCTCCCGGACGACGGCTCCCGGCGTGTACGCGGCCGGTGACGTGACCGGTGTCTTCGCGCTCGCGTCCGTGGCCGCCATGCAGGGCCGCATCGCCATGTACCACTTCCTCGGCGACGCGGTGGCCCCGCTCAACCTGAAGACCGTCTCCTCGAACGTCTTCACCGACCCCGAGATCGCGACCGTCGGCTACACCCAGGCCGACGTCGACGCGGGCAAGATCGACGCCCGGGTGGTCAAGCTGCCGCTGCTGCGCAACCCGCGCGCGAAGATGCAGGGCATCCGGGACGGCTTCGTGAAGATCTTCTGCCGCCCGGGCACGGGGATCGTCGTCGGCGGTGTCGTGGTCGCACCGCGCGCCTCGGAACTGATCCACCCCATCTCGATCGCGGTCGACAACAATCTGACGGTCGAACAGATCGCGAACGCCTTCACCGTGTACCCCTCCCTGTCGGGCTCGATCGCCGAGGTGGCACGGCAGCTTCACAACCGCAAGACGTCGGGCGAGGGCTGACGGCCCAACGGCCCGGTTTCCGGCCGCCCCGCAGGTCAGGGGCCCGGTCGCGGCCGGCCGTCGCCGGTGCGTGCGGCGGGGGCGGCCCGGAAGGGCATGGATCGGGCACCTATACCACTCTCCGCCCCGCCGTGCGAACAACTTCTGTTATTCGGCGCAAACTGCTGAAAGCAGACGGACGTTGGGGTTACTGTCAGTTTCGTGTTCGCTGCAGAACGTCGCCAATTGATCCTCGAAATGGTGCGGGCGAACGGAGCCGTGTCGCTCCGTGAGCTCGCCCGTGTCGTCCAGACCTCCGAAGTGACCGTACGGCGGGACGTGCGTGCACTGGAGGCCGAAGGACTCCTCGACCGCCGGCACGGCGGTGCGGTCCTGCCGGGTGGTTTCACCCGGGAGTCCGGCTTCCCGCAGAAGTCCCATCTCGCCACCGCCGAGAAGACGGCCATCGCCGACCTCGCCGCGGGCTTCGTCGAAGAGGGCGAGGCCATCGTCGTCGGGGCGGGTACGACCACGCAGGAGCTGGCCCGCCGGCTCGCGCGGGTGCCCGGGCTGACGGTCGTCACCAACTCGCTCCTGGTCGCCCAGGCGCTGGCGCACGCCAACCGCGTGGAGGTGGTGATGACCGGCGGCACCCTGCGCGGCTCGAACTACGCGCTGGTGGGCAGCGGTGCGGAGCAGTCGCTTCAGGGCCTCAGGGTCTCCAAGGCCTTCCTGTCCGGGAGCGGGCTCACCGCCGAGCGCGGGCTCTCCACGTCGAACATGCTGTCGGCATCCGTGGACCGGGCGCTGGTCCAGGCGGCGGCCGAGGTCGTGGTGCTCGCCGACCACACCAAGCTCGGCACGGACACGATGTTCCAGACGGTGCCCACGGACGTCATCACCCGGCTGGTGACGGACGAGCCCCCGGCGCACGACGACCGCGCGGCGACGGAGCTTCAGGCGCTGGCCGACCAGGGTGTGCGGATCGCGGTCGCCGGGCCTTCGGGCGCGGACGCGGTCCCGGCGGGCGGCCGGCAACGCCGGGACGTCCCCCTCCCGGGCCCCCGCCGCAGTCAGGCCCCCGGCCCGCAGCTCCGCAGCGCGACGGCCCTCGGCGAGCATGCCACGGGAGAGCGCGCCCGGGTCGCGGACCTGCGCCGCCGCTGACCTCGGGTGCGGACGTGCCGCCTCGTCGGCCGAAGGCGCCGGTCTCGTCGGCCGCGGGCGCCCGGCCCCGTCCGCCGCAGCCGCTGCACCGCCGCCGGCCCGGGTGCCTCCGGTGCGCCGTCGTCCTCGTGGCCGCGCAGGCCGGGGCGGCTTCGCGCAGGCTGTGGGGTCGTCTCGACCGGGGACACCGGGTCCACGGCCGGACCGCCCGTCCGTCGCCGGACGACCGCGTCCAGCCGGTGGACGGCGCCCGGCAGGCACCCGGCGGAGCCGGCTCCCGGTCCGCCGGGTGGTGCGGTGTCCGTGCCGTCAGTCCTTGATCTCGCAGATGGCGGCGCCGGAGGTGATGGAGGCGCCGACCTCGGCGGTCAGGCCCTTGATGGTGCCGGCCTTGTGCGCGTTGAGGGGCTG
>NZ_JBVHTR010000002.1:0-53964 GCF_055565775.1 Streptomyces sp. NPDC028331
CGCAGGAGCGGGGTGCGGCCGCGCGGTGCATAGGTGCGGCGGACCTGGGGCAGCAGCGAGACGCCCGATTCGTCGAGGAAGACGATCCAGGCACGTTTGTTCATCGCCCCTTTTTGATGCGTGGCCACTCATGAGCGATCCAGCGGGCGATCTCGGACTCGTCCCGCTCCACCGCCCGACGCTCCGGCCGCTGCAGGCTCCAGCCCAACCGACTGGTCAGCAGACGCCAGACCGACGCCCGCGACAATGACACCCCTGCCACCCGCTCGACCACCAGACCAACCCGCTCCAGTGTCCACAGATCAGCCTCGAAGCCATGCGCCTGGGCGCCCTGTTCCAGCGCGGTCCGCACCTGTTCGACCTGGGCATCGTCCAGTTTCGGCGGACGACCGGTGGCCGGGCGCCGCCGCAAGGCATCAGCGCCGCCTTCCTCCCACACCCGTTTCCACCGCCGTACGCTTTCGTCGCTGACCCCCAGCATCCGTGCGATCTCAGCACTCGAGCGTCCTTGCTCGAACAACTCAGCCGCCCGCACACGCCGAGCCTCGGCCAACTGCGGCCGCGTCAAAGGAGGAACGACAGGCTCGGAGGCAACAGGCGAAGGCTTGAAAGACACGACACCAGGATCCCGCCAACAAGCCCATCACACCCACAGAACTAACGAAAAAATCAGTAGTGCTTCGTCAGGTTCTGGTTCTGCTGGTGGGCAGGGTTGGGCCGCAGGTGGTGCAGGTCCCGGCCCGGCACCTCAGCAGGTCCTGAAGGGCGTCGAGGACCCGGTAGAGGCTCAGGCGGCATAGGGCAGAAGTTCGGATGGCCGCCGTTGCACGCGAAGCGGCAGCCGACCGGCCGCTATGGCGGCTTCAAAAGAAATTTAATGGGCAACCATGGCGCCAAGTTCTGGGTGTCGGCCGGCTGGGACCTTTGGCGGGTGAGGCGTCATGTAGGTGGCGCTACGCCCCGTGCCCTGACCGTGAATCTGCCGTGCAGGTTCCGTGAGTTGTGCGTGAGTCTTGTTACGTTGGCTTGCTTCTGACGCTGTTTTAAGATCACGGTCGACCATTTATTTTTGCTTTACGTCTGTGTGCACCGGGGGGCTGCAGATGTTATTCCGTCATGCCGTCACCCGTGCCTGGAAAGGAATCCGGGTGACTCCTCGCATACGCAGGATGCTCCCGCTCGCGGGGTTTGCCGCCGTCCTGGCGCTGGCGAGCACGCCGCTGATCGCTTCTGCGGACCCGCAGCCGCCGTCGCGAAATGACACGCCGCCGTCCGCGGTGGAGGACTTCGCCTATCCGAATGCGGATCAGATTCAGCAGGACAAGGGCATCAGGCTGATCAAGGGGGACGGGCGCATCACCCTTGCAACCTGTGATGAATCGGCTCAGCAGATCAGGGTCCTCACCGTGCAGGGCCGGGGCGGGAACCCGCAGGGCGCCTACTGCTTCAAGGCGAGGGCCAAGACCGGTTATCTCACGTTGGAGCTCCCGCACGTCATTGCGTTGGAGACGGCGGATCATCCGATCAGTGCGGATCTGAAGCCGCAGGGTGACCCGTCGGCGCCGGTCAAGACGGTGAGCGTGGCGAAGGACGGTTATCAGAGCGTCGGTGAGGGGAGCGCCGGGGGTGCGTCCACTGTTCTGGTGGAACTGCGCGTCACGGGCTGACCGACCGATCTGCCTTGCCTTCTCACCGATCTCACATGAAACGGGGAACGTTCATGTCTGGCTTTCGTCCGCGCACGGCGCGGACTTCCGGTCTGATCGCCGCTACGTCGCTGGCTGTCGCCGCCTTGTCGGGCACGCCCGCGGTCGCCGTATCGGGCCCGCAGGCTTCTGACGCGGTATCCACTGCCACCGCGCGGCTCGACATCGGCGGGCAGCGCGGCTGTTCGGCCACGCTGGTGGCTCCGCAGTGGCTGCTGACGGCCGCGAGCTGTTTCACCGACACCCCGGGAGGCGCCCTTGCCCCCGGCGCTCCGAAGCTGAAGACGACGGCGACCATCGGCGGCACCGCCCAGCAGGTGGTGAACCTCGCGCCCCGTACGGGCCGGGACGTGGTGATGGCCCAGCTGGCCAAGCCGGTCAGCGGTATCACCCCGATTCCGGTGGCGGCCACAGCGCCCGGTGTGGGTGACGAGGTACAGGCCGGGGGCTACGGCCGCACGCATGACGAGTGGGTGCCCGACCAGGTGCATGCCGCCGCCTTCACCATCCAGAATGTCGGTGCCACCATGGTCGATCTGGCCGGGAAGTCGGACGGCGCGGCGATCTGCAAGGGCGATACCGGCGGTCCGGTACTGAGCACCGCCGCCGGTCGTACGGCCGTCGTCGGTGTCAGCAGTCGGTCCTGGCAGGGCGGTTGTCTGGGCACCGATGCGTCCGAGACCCGTACCGGGGCGGTGGCGGCCCGGGTCGACGATCTGGCGGGCTGGGTCCAGCAGGTCGCCTACAGCACCACCTTCGCCGGCGCGCCGTGGAAGGACGCCGTGGCCATGACTGCGGGCTACTACACCGGCGGGTCCTTGGGCGGCACCCGACGCATGGATCTGATCGTCCTGTGGGACGACGGGGAGGTCACCCTCTACCAGGGCGGTGACAGCGACGACGCCTCCCACCCGTTCGCCGCCGAGTATCAGCTGGCACCCCGTAAGAGCATCTGGACTCATGCCGTCTCGATCAGCAGTGTCAACGCCGGCGGTGGCGGCGCGGACGGGCTGGTGGTGCGGTGGAGCGACGGCGAGATGACGCAGTACGCGACGGTGGATGCCAAGGGTTTCCACGGTGAGAAGCAGCTCGCCCCGCGGAACACTCCCGCCTGGAAGAACGACGCGCGTCTGCTGGTGGCCGGCCGCTTCACGCCGGGTGGCCACCGCGACGACCTGCTGGCCGTCTGGAAGGACGGCCATGTATCGGTCTTCAGTGATCTGGCGGCCAACGGGCTGAGCAAGCAGAGCCAGATCGTCGCGAAGAACACCACCACCTGGCCTTACGCCGGTCAGTTGACCACCGGGTCCTTCACCGGCAGTGCCACCGATGACCTGCTGGTGCGCTGGGTCGACGGGGAGACCACCCTCTACCCGGGCCTGAGTGGCAAGGCCCTGCCCGGGGAGATCAAGATCCGGCCGAGGAATTCGGAGTGGAAGGACGCCGCCGTGGTCGCCGCGGGCGCGTTCACCGCTAACACGGCCGCGAACGACGTCATCGTCCGCTGGAACGACGGGCACGTCAGCCTCTTCACCGGCGTCGACGCCAAGGGCCTGCACGACGAAGCACCACTCGTACCGGCCAACTGACGCTCCACACACCGTTCGAGGGACGGATCCCCAAAAACACCGACGGGCCGTCCCACGAGAACCGCGCTGCGCACGGGCCTGTGATCGGTCAGGTCCGTGTGCGAGCCGGTGCACACAACCCCCCATAACCCACGCGACGAATCGAGTCCGCAGTGAGACATCCGCGACGCCCGCGGCGTGTGGCGGCAGGGACACAGCACGCGGTGCGCGTGCTGTGTCTGGGCCTGCTGCCCAGCGCGCTGGTACTGGGCCTGCTGGGACCCGCACCCTCCCCGGCCAGAGCCGACGCAACCCCACCGACAACCGCGGCCGGTAGTCCGCTTCCGGACACCGACCGCGCCAAGGTGGTGCGGCTCTGGGAGAGCGGCGGGCCCGGCGTGCGCGCCGCCGCCGAGGCCGCCCTGGTCGGCGGTGACGACGACGTCAGGAACTTCCTGGCGCAGGCGTCCGACATCCAGTTCCAGGACGAGCGTGTCGCTACCGCTCAGGTCGCCAGTGTCGGCGGGACCTACCTGCAGCAGGCCGCCCGCACCGCCCTGGACAGCAACTCGCCCGACCAGCTCCAGGCGTTCTTGAAGGACGGCTGGAAGGCGCCGCTGGAGCAGGACCAGCGTATCCGGGTCGCGCAGATCATCGACGTCAGCGGCCCGCTGGTGAGAAAGGCCGGCCAGGCCGCGCTCAACGGCACCCCCGAGGACATCAAGAAATTCCTCGCCAACGACCAGTACACCGAGCAGGAACAGGACGAGCGCGTCCAGACGGCGCAGATCATCGATGCCGGCGGGCCGAACGTCAAGGCGGCCGGCCGGATCGCGATCAACGGCAGCGCCGACGACATCCACGAGTTCCTCCAGGTCGGGCAGTACGTGGCCCGCGCCCACGACCAGGAACACGCCACGATCGCGCAGCTGGCCGATCAGGCGGCGAAGGCGGGCAAGCTCGCCGGGCAGCAGACCCAGGCCGCCAAGGACGCCTCCGCCCGTGCGGTGACCGCGGCGAAACTGGCCAAGGAAGCCGCGCAGAAGGCCGCCGCGGAGACCCAGGCCGCGCAGAAGGACACCCAGCACGCGGCAGCATCCGCCGCCCGCGCGGCGAGCGCCGCCCAGCAGGCCGCCACCGCCGCGCAGACCGCGATCAGCGCCGCGAACGCGGCCACCGATGCCGCCCGCGTCGCGGCCAACGCGGCCTCGGCCGCCGCCGCGGCCGCGGACGGCGCCGCAGAGGCAGCCTCCCGGGCCCGTGACGCCGCCGCGAACGCGGCCCTCGACGCCGGTCAGGCCGGAGCCGCGCGCCAGGCGGCCCAGAATGCCCGGGACGCCGCTGCGGGCGCGCACGCCGCCGCACAAGCCGCGGACTCGGCGCGGACCGCGGCCGCGTCGGCTGCGGATGCGGCCAAGGCGGCCGGCGGCGCCGGCAGCAACGCCAGCGACGCCGCGGACGCGGCCGACCAGGCCAACTCCTACGCCGACCAGGCCGGCGCCCACTCCGCCGAAGCGCAGAACGCCGCAGCCGCCGCACACCGCCACGCCCGCGAGGCGAGCCGCGCCGCCGACGCCGCCCAGGCGCTGGCGCAGGAGGCCGCCTCCGCCGCCGGGGAAGCCCGTGACGCCGCCAACGACGCGGCCACGCACGCCGAGAACGCGGCCAAGGCCGCCGACGACGCGGCCAAGCACGCGGGTGAGGCGGCCACCGCCGCCCAGCAGTCCGCCGCGCACGCCAAGGAGGCCAAGAAGGACGCCGACGTGGCCAGTGCGGCGGTCGCCAAGGCACAAAAGGTCCACGACCTGGCCGTGCGTATCGACGCCGAGCAGTTGACCGCCCGCACCAACGAGGCCATCGCCCGCGCGCGGGACCTCAAAGCGCAGGAGGACCAGCGCACCGCGGCGCAGCAAGCCGCCGTACAGCAGGCCAAGAACCTCGCCGACCAGGCTCAGCACCTCAGCGACCAAGCCGCAGCCGGTACTGGTGCCGCGGACCTGGTGCCGCAGGTGCGCAGGGTGGCCCTGGGGCTCCTGAAGACCGGAAGGCCCTGGAGCGCTGTCGCCGCCGAGGTCGCCCTGGCCGGCTCCGACCCCGACATCCTGGCCTACATCCGCACCGGCTGGAAACAGGCCGCGCAGCGAGACGACCGCGACCAGGTGTACCAGTTGACCCTGGTTGCCGGTTCAGGGGATGTGCGCAAGGCAGCAGGCCAGGCGCTCGGCGGAGATGCCACCGCGGTGACCGCGTTCCTGGCCACCGGCCAGTACGAGGCCATGAAGCAGGACATGCGCCTGTACATCGCCCGCACCATCGCCAACGCCGGCCCGATCGAACAGCAGGCCGGCCGCACCGCACTGAACACCGACACAACCGACGCCCTGCGCCAGTTCATCACCACCGACGACTCCCAGGCACGCACCCAGGACGAACGCGTCCGCGCCGCCCAGCTCGCCGACACCAACAACAAGAACAACGGCCCGCAGGTGCAGGCCGCAGCCCGCATCGCCCTCGAAGGCCCCTCCGACCTGCTACACGCCTTCATCACGGTCGGCCAGTACAAGGCCCAGCGCCAGGACCAACTGGGCGCCACCCACGAGCAGCAAATCCAACAGCTGATCGCGCAGGCAGCGGGCATCGCCGCCACCGCCCAGAAGAACGCCGCCGAAGCGGGCAGGGCAGCAGCCAACGCCGCCCATGCCGCCTCCGAAGCCGAGGGCTACCGCAGGCAAGCGGAAGCAGCCTCCAACGACGCCAAGAAGTACGCGACCCAAGCCAACGGCTACGCCAACCAGGCCGAACAGTCCGCAAAGGACGCCGCCGCCTCGGCCAAGACCGCCCGCAACGCCCAGCAGACCGCCGAAAACGCCGCAGCCGATGCCCTCAGCTCCGCCACAGCTGCGCGCCGGTCGGCGAACTGGGCAGTATCTTCTGCTGCTGCAGCCTGGACCAGCGCCCGGAAGGCTCGTGACGCGGCCACCACTGCCGGCAAGGACGCCGCAGCGGCGGCCGCGGCGGAAATCGACGCCTATCAGGCCGTCATCGTCAAACAGCAGCAAGAGATGGCCAATCGCTGGAAGGCGTATGAGGAATACCTGGACAAGAACAACAAGGATGATGATGACAACAGTTGGATGCCCGACTGGCTGAAAAGCACGGTGAACACCGTCAGTCCCTACGCCAAGGCGTTCTGGGACAACAGCCCACAGATCCTGTCCGGCCTTGCTGAAAGCCTTGGTGGCGCGTTCATGGCCGATCTGGGGATCACCGAGGGAGTCCTCGGCGGAGGCGGAGGACTCGTCCTGTGCCCGGAGACCCTGGGCGGCGGCTGTCTGGAAGCCGTAGTAGCAGTCGGCGGCGGCATCGCCGTGACCGGAGAAGGCATCCAGTACGCCAGCGACGGCGTCCACAGGTTCAGCGACGGCCTGCAAAATGCTCTCCGGGAAGCCCAGGACGAAGAATCGGTCACGATTTACAAGGCCCCGGGCAAGGGAATGACGGACAAGCTCCTCAAGGACGGCTTCACGGAGCGTGATTTTCCTGGCTCAGGGAATGGCTACCCGGATGGACGGGCGTACTTCGGCCTCGAGGAGGACGGCAAAACCATCGCGCTTGATTACGCCAGTCGAGGTGGCTACGATAACGAAGTTCTTCAGGTTCGAATCCCGAAGGCTGACTTCGACCGATACTTCGCCAAGTACGTGGGATCCCACAATGGAGTCCCTGGGACCGAAGTTGCCATTCCGAACACAGACTTCGACATGCTCAACCAATACCCCAGAAGCGTCGTAGGTGAGTAATGAACGAGCAGCTCAGTGCCCAGGAGTCGAGCTTGCTCGGCCAGTTGATCAAAGGCCGGGTCGAGGCGGTGTTCCGCTGGGGGGTGATCGTGGATGCGGGACTCTCACGCGTGGGCCTCATCGATGCTCTCTACATCGACGACGAGGACCGGTATGAAGTCGGCCAGAGCGTCATGTGCTACCTGGACTGCTTCGACGAACAGAAGGACAAGTTCATCTTGAGGCCGCCCCAGCAGGTGCCTCTGTCCGAGCGACTCCGCCAGGCCCGGGAGCAGTGACTGCGGCTCGTGGTCGCCCGAGTGCTCGCACACGTGAAGTTGCGGTACGGGCTCCCCGACCCAGCGGAATCTGAAGGACGCGAGTGTGACCGCCGCTTCCCAGGAGGTGGCGGTCTCCTTCTGTCCGGTGGGGATACCGCCGAAGTCAATGAATCGTCGAACCAGCGCTTGATCATGGGCGTCTGCGGTGCCTACGGCATCGCAGACGGAATCGCGCCACGTCTCTGCGGCACTGTGACAGAAGACTCTTTGATGAGAGTGACGGCACTGCAGACGTGAGTTGTTGATGCTCTACGGTCCAGTGTGACCCGATGCGCTCAGCTCACACTGTGCCGTCGCTACGTCGTGGCGGCACCTGAGTGGCTATTCAGGTCGCACGATGAGGAGTCGGGAAAAGGTTCTGGCGACGGCCCTGACCTCATGAGAGAGCCGAAGGCCCATGTGCCGTCCGGTGTGTCTTATTGGAGCAGATTTACTTGAGGAACATACGAATACGTTTTTGGCCCGCCGCCGTACTGTGCGGAACACTGCTGCTGTTCAACGGTGCAGCAGTGGGAGCCGCACGAGGTGCGTCAGCCCCTGTGCCCAGCAGATCCGTGACGGAGGAGTCCATATCCGTTTCGGCGTCAACGGCGACCGCCTCCTCGCCGGTGTCCTCGCCCTCCGTCACGTCGTCGCCTGCCGGTAAGGGTGCTTGGACCGTGCGGGACGCGATCCGGTTCTGGACCTCCCAGCGCATGGCCTCGGCCACCGATCCCTCGGGGCGGGCGCCCCGGCCGCAGGGCTCGTCGGCGCCGCGCAAGCGGTCGTCGGTCGCCGCCGGGGTCAGCGGTGAGTTCTTCGACGGAATGAAGTCCGTCGGCGTACTCTTCAGCACCGACAGGGAGATGCGAGCGCATTACTGCACGGCGAGTGTGGTGCGCAGTGCGGGACACGACCTCGTCCTGACCGCGGGTCACTGTGTTGGTGCCAGGGCTGCATTCGTCCCCATGTACGACCACGCCAAGTCGGCGGCAGACCAGCCGTACGGGGTGTGGCCGGTCAAGGAGTGGTTCCGGGACGCACAGTACGCCTCGGACAAGAGCCGGAACTCCGACCTGGACTTCGCCTTCGCGAGCCTGACTGACAACGGCGGGCGGAACGTCGAGGACGTCGTGGGAGCCAACACTCCGGCCCGTTCGCCTGGGTTCACCAACCAGGTGACCGTCGTCGGCTACCCGAGGGTCGACCACAATGCGCAGGACCGCGCGTTCCGCTGTGCCGGCGTCAGGACGACCGCGCTGCCGGCCTATTACCAGATGCAGATCGACTGCGCGGGCATGTGGGGCGGGGTGTCCGGTGGACCGTGGTTCTCCTCTCTCGACCCTTCGGGCGACACCGGCCAGATCATCGGCAATGTCGGCGGCTTCATGCAGGGCGGCCCGGACGTGTCCACCAAGGACCCGCTGTACAACCGGATCACCTACAGTCCCCTGTACGGCGACCGGTTCTTCCAGCTCTACGACGACGCCCAGAACGCCGTCCACAACGACCACGGCGCCTACCAACCGCCGCCGCTGCCCTACTCCCTGGGGAAGGCGGGGACCTGGAAGCACGCCGTGGCCATGACGGCCGGCTACTACACCGGCGGCTCCGCGGGCGGCGCCAGGCACATGGATCTGATCGTCCTGTGGGACGACGGGGAGGTCACCCTCTACCAGGGCGGTGACAGCGACGACGCCTCCCACCCGTTCGCCGCCGAGTACCAGCTGGCACCCCGCAAGAGCATCTGGACTCATGCCGTCTCGATCAGCAGTGTCAACGCCGGCGGTGGCACGGACGGGCTCGTCGTGCGGTGGAACGACGGCGAGATGACGCAGTACGCGACGGTCGATGCCAAGGGGTTCCACGGTGAGAAGCAGCTCGCTCCGCGCAATACTCCCGCCTGGAAGAACGACGCGCGTCTGCTGGCCGCCGGCCGCTTCACGCCGGGCGGCCACCGCGACGACCTGCTGGCCGTCTGGAAGGACGGCCATGTATCGGTCTTCAGCGATCTGGCGGCCAACGGACTGACGAAACAACGGCAGATCGTCGCCAAGAACACCACCCCTTGGCCTTACGCCGGTCAGCTGACCACCGGGTCCTTCACCGGCAGTGCCACCGATGACCTGCTGGTGCGCTGGGTCGACGGGGAGACCACCCTCTACCCGGGCCTGAGTGGCAAGGCCCTGCCCGGGGAGATCAAGATCCGGCCGAGGAATTCGGAGTGGAAGGACGCCGCCGTGGTCGCCGCGGGCGCGTTCACCGCGAACACGGCTGCGAACGACGTCATCGTCCGCTGGAGCGACGGGCACGTCAGCCTCTTCACCGGCGTCGACGCCAAGGGCCTGCACGACGAAGCACAGCTGGTACCGCTGGGCTGACGTGATGTGAAACGGTTGCACACCCGTCCTGCCTGATCCCGCACCATGTCCACCGTTCGGAAGCTCCGGCGCCTGAGTAAGGTGCCGGACCCCGACGGCGCCTTCGGCGGGCTGACCAGTGCTCAGCGCCGCAGCCGTGCCTCACCCGGGCGCCATGGGCACCCCTTTGCGCAGATGACCGCCGGACACCGCCGGACACCGTTGGGCCCGGGATGACCGACCTGCCGGTCGTCCGCCGGTCAGGCCCGCAGGGCGGTGAGCCGTCCTACATTCCCTCTCCGGCGGGAGCGAGGGTCGCAGGGAGACTCCGGTGTCCGTTGGAGATGAAGGAAGGAACCGGCTCGACAGGGGCGGGGGACCGGGCCAGTGCAAGGGAGGGGAAGCGTTCGAACAGTGCCGGGAGCGCAGTGGCCGCCTCCATGCGGGCGAGCGGTGCGCCCAGGCAGTAGTGAACGCCGTGGCCGAAGGCCAGATGGTCCTTGGTCTCGCGGGTCGCGTCGAAGACACCTGCTGAGGGGCCGTGGTGCTTGGGGTCCTGGCCGGCGGCCGCATAGGACGCCATGATGGCGTCCCCTTTCGGGATGGTCGTGCCCGCGATGGTGATGTCCTCCACGGCGTAGCGCAGGGGCAGGTGAGCCACAGGGGCGTCGACGCGCAGGCTTTCTTCGATGACATCGGTCCAGGTGACTTCGCCGGTGCTGACCAGGCGGCGCTGGTCGGGCGAGGTCAGCAGCGCGTACACGGCGTTGTCGAGCAGGTTCACAGTCGTCTCGTGGCCGG
This sequence comes from Streptomyces sp. NPDC028331, assembly GCF_055565775.1. Classification (NCBI taxonomy): domain Bacteria; kingdom Bacillati; phylum Actinomycetota; class Actinomycetes; order Kitasatosporales; family Streptomycetaceae; genus Streptomyces; species Streptomyces sp. NPDC028331. The sequence continues at coordinate 10,535 of NZ_JBVHTR010000002.1, forward strand.
CGGCGATGATCAGCAGGAGCGTGTCGACGACTTCGGCCTCGGTCAGTGACTCGTTGCTGTCGCCGGAGGAGATCAGGTAGCTCGTCAGGTCGCTCCCCGGCTTCCTCCTGCGGTAGTCGATCAGCTCGTTGAGCAGCTGGTAGGTGGTGTGGTAGTTGGCGGCAGCCTCCTCTGGGCCGAGTCCCGTGTTGAAGATGTTGTCGATGCAGGCGCGGATGCCGACGGCCAGGGCGCCTTCGGGGACGCCCATGAGCTCCGTGATCACCTGCACCGGAATCACGTACGCGAAGTGCTGTCGCAGGTCCACCACACCGTCGATCACGGCGCCGGGCAGATCATCCAGCACACTCGCCACTATGCGCTCGACCCGGGGGAGCAGCTGGGCGGTTCTGCGGGCGGTGAAAGCCGGCGTGACCAGTCTGCGGAGCCTGCGGTGGTCGCTGCCATAGGCGGTGAACATGTTGGTGACGGACACCCAGGCGTACAGCGGCCACTCCGGTGTGATCTCCCCGGCGATGAATCGGGGCCAGTGCTGACGGGGGTCCTTCGATACCCGCGGATCGGTCAGGAGTTGCTCGAGGAGAGGGTGGCTGCTGATCGACCACGCCGGGACGCCACCGGGAAGGATCACTTGCGTGACGGGACCACGGGCGCGGAGTTCGGCGCCCTCCGCGCGTATGTCGTGACCTGCCGGATCGAGAACGTACGGGTGCTGATCGTCGGTTGGCAACTGCCCGCCTCTCGTTGATGTGCAGTGGTCTTGCCGACGGCCCCGGCCTGCGACCCGGCCGGCAGCAGCGGCCGGCATGGACGGGCGGGTCCGTCCGCAGGGGCGCTGGGCGCTGCACTGCGATTGTGCTGTGTAGCCAACGGCGTGGCCATGCAGCCCGTGACCGGTTGGCCGGGATGCGAGTCGAGGTTCGCGGCGGTCCGTTGGCAGAAAGCCACTTGTGGGCGACGGTTCAGGGGCGGCGCGCTTGGCGACCTGCGTGGAGAGTTCGTCCAGAGGCCCGGCGGTGAGCTTGGCCGAAACGACATCGCAGGCATCGGACGATGCTGCGGGGCGTGCGTCTTTTGCCGGCACTCGCGGCGCTCTCCTGCGGGCCCCGCGCTCTCCTGCGGGCCCCGGCGCGTGCTGGTGGGCCCGGCAGGAGGTCGAATCGACGCTCACCATCGACCAGTGGGCGAGGTTCCCCCGGCTCAGCCTCCGAGCCGCACCGGCAGTTCGAACAGGTCGTTCTGCGTCACCACCGGCTTGTTGCGCAGCTCGCCCGCCGGGACCGCCAGGTCCAGGTCCGGGAAGCGGGCGTACAGCGCCGGAAGGGCCACCCCCGCCTCCAGGCGGGACAGCGCCGCCCCGGGGCACACATGCGGACCGTGCCCGAAGGAGATGTGCCGGTTCTTTGTCTCCCGGGTGATGTCGAAGACGCCCGCGGACGGCCCGTGCGCCTTCTCGTCCCGCCCGATCGCCCCGTACGACACGATCAGCGCGTCACCCGCCGGGATGACCTTGTCCCCCACCGGGACGTCCTCCGTCGCGAAGCGGATCAGCACATGGGAGGTGGGCGTGGAGTAGCGCAGGGTCTCCTCGACCACCGCGGACCACTCCGCCGCACCGGAGAGCACCAGCGCCCGCTGCTCGGGATGCGTCGACAGGTTGACCACCGCGTTGACGATCAGCGAGATCGTCGTCTCGTGGCCCGCCGCCACCATGAGCTGCAGCGTGGAGACGATCTCCTCGTCCGTCAGACGGTCCCCGTCCTCCGAGGCCCGGATCAGCGCCGAGGTGAGGTCGTCGCCCGGCGCGGCGCGCTTCGCCGCCACCGTGTCCGCCATGATCCCCGCCAGCTCGGTGAGCGTCGCGACGACCTCCTCCGGCGGCGTCTGCGTCGAGAAGAACTTCTCGAACAGCTCCTTCAGCCGTGGCAGCCGGGACTCCCGGATGCCCATCAGGTCCGCGATCACGTACATGGGCAGCGGATACGCGAACTCCGCCTTGAGATCGACCACCGAGCCGTCCGTGGGCAACCGGTCCAGCAGGTCCTCGGTGAGCTTCGTGACGCGGTCCCGCATCTCCTCCACCCGGCGCGGCGTCAGCGCCTGTGCGACGAGCGTGCGCAGCCGCCGGTGGTCGGCGCCGTCCACGGTGAGCATGGACCGGCCGGGGTTGGCGAGGCCGATCAGCGGCCAGTCGGGGGCGATCTCCCCGCGCTGCCAGGCGCCCCACACGGCGATGTCCTTCACCAGCCGCGGATCGGTCAGCAGCCGCCTGGCCTCGGCGTGGTGGGTGACCGCCCACACGGGAACGCCGCCGGGCAGTACCACGGCGGCGAGCGGTCCGGCCTCCCGTAACCGGGCGCTCTCGGCGTCCAGGTCGGAGACGAAGGGGTCCAGGGCTATGGGGCCTGTGCCGGCGGAGGTCTCGGTAGAGGTCATGGGGAAGCGCTTCCAACCGCGGGGGTGGGCGTAAACCTCACCGGCAGTGCCGTCAGTCCCCGCAGCCACGGGGACGGGCGGCGCGTCAATTCCTCGGCGGCGACGGCGAGATCGATGTCCGGCAGCCGGTCGAGCACCACCTCGATGCCCGTCCGCGCGATCACCTCCGCGACCTCCTGCGCCGGGAACGGGCACCGGTGCTCACCGTGCCCGAAGGAGAAGTGCGCGTTGTTGCCGCCGGTCAGCGCGGCGCCGTCGGTGCGCACCTGGGGGTCGCTGTTGGCGCCCTGGAGGCCGAGCAGCAGCAGGTCCCCGGCGCGGATGTGCCGGCCGCCGAGGCGGAGGTCGCGGGACGCCCAGCGGCCCGCCACGTTCTGCGTGGGGGCGTCCTCCCACAGCACCTCGTTCATGGCTTCGGCGACGCTGTTGCGCCCGCCGAAGAGGGAGGCGGCGAAGCGCTCGTCGGTCAGCATCAGCCGCAGCGAGTTGCCGATCCAGTCCGCGGTCGGCTGGTGGCCCGCGGCCATCATCACCATCAGGTCCTGGATGATCTCCTCGTCGGTGAAGCCGCCCTCGTCCGCGAGCATCCGCGACACCACGTCCTCGGCCGGGTGCTCCCTGCGGTCGGCGACCAGCTCCGCCATGGAACCGGCCAGACGGGTCTGGCCCGCGATCGCCCGCTCCCGTCCGTCGATCATGTCGTTGAGGGCGGTGACCAGGTCCGGGCCCTGCTCCTCCGCGAAGCCGTAGAGGGTGGCGAGGACCCGTACGGGCAGGAGCATCGCGTACTGGGCGATCAGGTCCGCCTCACCCTTCTCGGACACCGCGTCGATCAGCTCGTCCGCGAACCGCTCGGCGTGGCGGCGCAGTTCGAAGGGGTCGACGGCCTCCAGCGCACCGCTGATCATCGCGGCGCGCGCACGGTGGCGTTCGCCGACGGTGTAGAGGATCGACGGCTGCCTGCGGCCGATCATCGGCAGCAGCGGCCAGTCGTCGGGGATGTTGTCCCACTGGTTCCACAGGTCGGAGTCCCGGCTGAACAGCACCGGATCGCCGGTCACCTGGTGCAGTTCGCGGTAGCCGAGCACCAGCCAGGCCGGGATGCCGCCGTCGAGCAGCACCGGGGCGACGGCGCCGTGCTCGCGCCGCATCTCCCGGTACAGCGCGGCGGGTTCGGTCCGGAACCTCGGCCCGCTCAGGGGCACGGGGGCGGGGGTCACACCAGCTCCTGTTCGGACGGTCGGGACGCTTGGGACTGTTCTGGGGCGGACGGATGCGCGGACGGATGCGCGCACGGATGCGCGGAGGGATGTGCGGCGTGGTACCGCCGCACATGCTCGACCAGCGTGATGAGGACCTGCTTGCCCGACTCCCGGGAGCGCGCGTCGCAGTCGATCAGCGGCACGTGCGGGTCCAGGTCGAGGGCCCCACGGACCTCGTCGGGCGTGTGCCGGGGGCCGCCGAAGTCGTTGCAGGCGACGACGAACGGGGTGCCGTGCCGTTCCAGGCGGTCGATGGCGTACCAGGAGTCGTCGATGCGGCGGGTGTCTACGAGGACGACCGCGCCCAGCGTGCCGGAGAACAGCCGGTCCCACAGGAACCAGAACCGCTCCTGCCCGGGCGCGCCGAACAGGTACAGCACGTTGTGGGCGTCCAGCGTGATGCGGCCGAAGTCGAAGGCGACGGTCGTCGCGGACTTGCCGTGCACCCCGGTGAGGTCGTCGACGCCCTCGCCGGCCCGGGTCATGGTCTCCTCGGTGGAGAGCGGGCGGATCTCGCTCACCGAGCGGACCAGGGTCGTCTTGCCGACGCCGAAGCCGCCGACGACCACGATCTTCAGGCCGTTGTCGGCCTGGGCACCCAGCGGAGCGCGGGTGTCAGAGGTTGCGGAGTCCAACGAGCACCTTGTCCAGGACGTCGGGATCGGGAAGGGCGGCGGTGCGCGGGTGGCGGGCGCTGATCCGACCCGCCGCGTGGAGGTCGGAGAGCAGGATCCGGGTGATGCTCACCGGCAGCCGCAGCTCGGCGGCGATCTCCACGACCGCCGTGGGCCGCTCGCACATCCGCAGGATCGCGGCGTGCTCCGACTGCATGCCGGGCACCGGATCGCACTCGGCGACGACGAGCGTCACCAGGTCGAACCGGGCTGCCGAGTCGGATCGGGCGCGCCCTCCGGTGAGGGTGTACAGCCGGTCGGGCGCGTCGTCCCTGCCGGGGCGGCTCATGAGGTGCGCGGCTCGGCGGTCAGGTGCTCGCCGAGCTGTTCCACGAGTTCGCTCATGGTGTGCCCGACGAGTCCGGCGTCCGCGTCCTCGTCGGTGACCAGGGCGAGGTGCGTGCCCTCGCCGGCCTCCACGATGAACAGGACGCCGCCGTAGAACTCGGCCATCGCCGAGCGCACGCCGCCGCTGCCGTCGCCGAACTCCACGGACGCGCCGTGGGAGAGCGACTGGATGCCGGCGGCGATCGCGGCGAGCTGGTCGGCCTGGTCGACGGTCAGCTCCGGGGTGCGGCACAGCTTGAGCCCGTCCCGGGAGAGCACCAGGGCGTGCCGGGCCCCGGGTGTGCGCTCCAGCAGTCCCTCGAGGAGCCAGGTGAGCCTCTCGTCGGCGGTCGTGGTGCCGGTCATGACGTGGTGTCGCCTTCCGGGTGCGGGGGGTCGGGTGCCTGGGCGGGCTCGGGTGTGGGGGCTTCGGGCACGGCTTGGGGGGCCGGGGACTCACGTACGGCTGCCGGGGCCGGGAACTCGCGTACGGCTGCCGCGTCGTCCGTCCGCTGCCGTACGGCTTCGTTGTCCGTCCGCTCCCGTACGAGTTCGTCGTCCGCCCGCTGCCGTACGGCTTCCGGGGCCGCCGTCTCCCGTACGGCCTCCGGGGCCGGACCGCTGGCGGGTGGTTCCGTCGCCGTGCCGCGGACCGCCTGGCGGAAGCTGCTGAAGCGGGCGGCGCGTGCCCTGACGTCCTCGGGGGTGCGCGGTTCGCGTTCGGGGCGGGCGTCGGCGTGGGCGCGCCCCCGTTCGGCGGCGGCGAGCGCCTGGCCGCGGCGGCGCCGGGGCAGAGCAACGGTGCCGGTGTCCTGCGACCTCGGGGACTGGTGGGTCGGCACCGGGTCGGGGTCGAGGTCCTCGGCGGCCCGGGCGGCGGCGTACGACGGCCGGTGCCCGGGAGCGGCAGCGGCCGCGGCGGCCCTCGCCACCGGGCCGGACTCGGGAGCCGGGGCGGTCTCGGGAGCGAGGGCCGGGGCGGGCGTGGCGGACGGCGGCGGCGCCGGCTGGGCGAGGATCTCCTGCGGGATCAGCACCAGCACGCCGGTGCCGCCGCGCGCCGAGGGCCGGAAGGACACCTTCAGGCCGTACTTGCGGGCGAGCCGGCCGACGACCGCGAGGCCGAGCCGGGTGCCGGTGAGCCCGCCGAGCTCGGTGATGTCGCCGGAGACGGCGCGTTCGGCGCGCCGGAGCTGCACATCGCCCATGACGAGGCCCGCGTCCTCCACGGAGACGATGACACCGGCCGGCACCTCCTCGACGTAGACGTGCACTTCGGCGGTCGGCGGGGAGAAGTTCGCGGCGTTGTCGAGGAGTTCGGCGAGCGCGTGCATCACGCCCTCGGCGGCGTGCCCGGCGACCGCGGCCCGGCTGGAGGAGTGGACCCGGACGCGCTGGTAGCCGGCGATGCGGCCCATCGCGCCGCGCAGGATGGACTCCATGACGATGGGGCGGGCCCAGCGGCGGCCGGAGCGGGCACCGGCGAGGACGGCGACGGAGTCGGCGAGGCGGCCCGCCTGCGCGGTGCGGTGGTCCAGGTGGAGGAGGTCGGCGAGGACGTCCTCGTCGCTGTGCCTGTCCTCCATCGCGCGCAGGTCGGCGAGCGTGCCGGTGGCCAGCGCCTGCATGCGGCCGGCGACGTTGGCGGTCACGGAGAGGGCCGCGTCACGCGCGTTCGAGGCCTGCCGCAGGCGCTGGGCGAGACGGCGGTTGTCCTCGGTGAGCCGTCTGACATCGGCGGTGAGGGCCGCCCGCTCGCGGGCGAACTCATCGGTCAGCGCGGCACGTTCCTGTTCGAACGTGTCGGTGAGGCGGGTGCGTTCTCGCTCGAGGTCCTCGGCGAGCCGCGCCCGGTCCCGCTCGAACTCCTCGGTCAGCCTGACCCGTTCCTCGATGAACCCGTCCGTCAGCCGCCCCCGCTCCTGGCTGAACTCCTCGGCGAGCCGGGCGCGTTCCTGCAGCAGCCGGCTCGCGTCCTGGGTCGCGGCGTCCAGGCGGCGGCGCGCCAGGGCGGCGGAACGGGTGCCGTGGGCGGCCAGGGCGACCGCCGCGCACAGCACCAGGGAGGCGGCGGCACCGCCCCAGGCGAGGGGGACCCGGACCGGCTGCGGAGCCGCCAGCACCGCGGCGGCGACGACGAGCCCCGCCACCGCGGCGGTGACCAGGGGTGCGGGTGCGACGGCACGGAGGGTGGGTCGTTCGCCGGGCGGTATGGGGGCGGTCATGAATGGTGTCCTCGGTCGGCCTCGGTCATGTCCAGGGCGTGTGCGGCGCGCAGGGCCGGGACGAGCAGCGACCCTTGATGCTCAATTGGCGTCACTACATAAGTGATTGGGCGTCACTATAGGTGAATCACAGGTCGCTCTGTGACCGGAACAGGACGATTTCGGTCGGAACCCGTGATGCGATCGCGCTGCGACCGACCTGCGACCGCCCTGCCACCACCCTGCGGCCGACCCGGCGATCGCGCCGCGGCCGACCCGCGGCCGCCCCGCGAGACGGCTTCGCTGCGCCCCGGGACGGTCACTGTCAGTGGCGGCGTGCATGCTGGTGGCATGACGGATCGTGTGGAGCGACGGCAGGGAGCGGCGGCGGGCGTCGACGCCGACGTCGGTGCGCTGCGCGGGGACCTGCGCGCGGCGGTGCGCGGGGCGGTCGAGTTCGACACGACCTCGCGGGCGCTGTACACCATGGACGCGTCCAACTACCGGCGCGTCCCGCTCGGCGTGGTCGCGCCCAGGGACGCGGACGATGTGGCGGCGACGCTGGCCGTGTGCCGGGAGCACGGCGTGCCGGTCGTCGCCCGCGGTGGCGGCACGTCGATCGGCGGGCAGGCGACGGGCACGGGCGTGGTGCTCGACTTCACCCGGCACATGAACCGGATCGTGTCCCTGGACTCCGAGGCGCGCACGGCGGTGGTCCAGCCGGGCGTGGTCCTGGACCGCCTCCAGGAGACCGCCGCCCCGCACGGCCTGCGCTTCGGCCCCGACCCCTCCACGCACGCCCGCTGCACGCTGGGCGGGATGATCGGCAACAACGCGTGCGGCTCCCACTCGGTGGCCTGGGGCACCACGGCGGACAGCGTGCGGGAGCTGTCGGTGCTCACCGCGCGGGGCGAGGCGCTGACCCTGGGCGGGGACTTCAAGGGCGCACCCGAGGGCCTGCGGTCCCTGGTGCAGGGCGAGTTGGCGCTCCTGCGCACCGGCTTCCCGTCCCTGCCCCGCCGTATCTCCGGGTACGCGCTGGATGCGCTGCTGCCGGAGCAGGGCGCGGACGTGGCCCGCTCCTTCTGCGGGTCCGAGGGCACACTGGGGGTTCTGACGGAGGCGGTCGTCCGCCTCGTCGAGGCTCCCCGCGCCCGCGCGCTCGCCGTGCTGGGCTACGCGGACGAGACGGCGGCGGCCCAGGCGGCGGCCGGGCTGCTGGCGCACGGCCCGCTGACGGTGGAGGGCATGGCCGCCGATCTCGTACCACCGTCGGCGGGCCTGCCGCGCGGTGGCGCCTGGCTGTTCGTGGAGGCGGGCGGCGCGGACCGGGCGGAGGCACGCGCGCGTGCGGAGACGATCGTCCGGGCGGCCGACGTCACGGACGCCGTGGTGGTCACCGACCCTGCCGGGCAGCGCGCGCTGTGGCGGCTGCGCGAGGACGCGGCGGGAACGGCGACGCGGATGCCGGACGGCACCGAGGCATGGCCCGGCTGGGAGGACTGCGCCGTACCACCGGCCCGACTGGGGGCGTATCTACGGGACTTCCGCCGCCTGCTGACCGACCACGGCCTGCGCGGCACGCCGTACGGCCACTTCGGGGACGGCTGCATCCACGTCCGCATCGACTTCGACCTGCTCACGCAGGAGGGCGTCGCCCGCTTCCGCCGCTTCTCCGAGGACCTCGCGGACCTGGTCGTCGCCCACGGCGGCTCGCTGTCGGGGGAGCACGGCGACGGGCAGGCACGTGCGGAACTGCTGCCGAAGATGTACGGACCGGATCTGGTCGCCCTCTTCGCCCGCGCCAAGGACCTCTGGGACCCCGACGGCCTGCTCAACCCGGGCGTGCTGGTCCGCCCGGCCAGCCTGGACGAGAACCTGAGGTTCGCGGTGCTGCCGCGCGAGCCGGTCCCGGTCGCCTTCGGCTATCCGGCGGACGGCGGCGACTTCTCGGCGGCGGTGAGCCGGTGCGTGGGCGTCGCCAAGTGCCGTACGACGACGGCGTCCGGCTCCTCGGTGATGTGCCCTTCGTTCCGGGCGACCGGCGCGGAGGAGCACTCCACGCGGGGCCGGGCCCGGTTGCTGCACGAGATGCTGGCGGGCGAGGTGGTGCGCGACGGCTGGCGTTCCCCGGAGGTCAGGGACGCCCTGGACCTGTGCCTGTCCTGCAAGGGCTGCCGCACGGACTGCCCGGTCGGCGTCGACATGGCCACGTACAAGGCGGAGTTCCTGCACCACCACTACGCCGGGCGGCGCCGCCCGGCCGCGCACTACGCGATGGGATGGCTGCCGCGCTGGCTGGAGGCGGTGGCCCGCACCCGCACGGCCCCGCTGGCCAACGCCCTCGCGACGGTTGAGCCGTTGGCGGCGCTCGCGAAACGCATGGGGGGAATCGCCCCCGAGCGCGCGCTCCCTCGCCTGGCGCGGGAGCCGTTCACCCGGTGGTGGAGGCGGACGACCGGCGGGCGCACGGGGGCGACCGGGCCCCTCATGGCCCTCTGGCCGGACACGTTCACGGAGCACCTGTCGCCGTCCGTGGGGAAGGCGGCCGTACGGGTGCTGGAGGCGGCGGGCCTGAGGGCGGCCCTGCCGCCGGGGCGCGGGCGCCGGGTCTGCTGCGGCCTGACGTACGTCTCCACGGGCCAACTGGACCGCGCCCGCAAGGTCATGGAGCGCACCCTGGACCTGATGGAACCGGTCCTGGCGGCCGGCGCCCCGGTGGTCGTCCTCGAGCCGAGCTGCGCCGCCGCGCTGCGCACGGACCTGCCGGAACTCCTCCACGACGACCCGCGCGCACAGCGCCTCGCGGCGGCGGTGCTGACCTTCGCGGAGGCCCTGGAGAGGCACGCCCCCGACTGGACCCCGCCCCGCCTCGACCGCCCGGCGGCCGGCCAGACCCACTGCCACCAGCACGCGGTCCTCGGCGACGCCCCCGACCGCCGACTGCGCGCGGCGGCGGGCCTGACCGGCGACCTCACCGGCGGCTGCTGCGGCCTGGCGGGCAACTTCGGCTTCGAGAAGGGGCACTACGAGGTCTCGACGGCCTGCGCGGAGGACGAACTGCTCCCCGCGGTGCGCTCGGCCCCGGACAACGCGGTGTTCTTGGCGGACGGCTACTCCTGCCGCACCCAACTGGGCCAGCTCGCGGGCGTCAGGGCACGGCACCTGGCGGAGGTGCTGGCGGAAGGCCTCGACGGGGCCACGGAGACCAAGGGGAAGAGGAAGTGAGCGAGGTACTGGACCGGGTGGCGGTCCTCTCCGACATCCACGGCGTCCTGCCCGCCCTGGAGGCGGTGCTCGCGGAGCCGGACGTCGCCGCCGCCGACCGCGTCGTGGTGACGGGCGACATCACGGCGGGCCCGCAGCCGGCCGAGGTCCTGGACCGGCTGGCGCGCGAGGGCGAGCGGGTGGTGTGGGTCGCGGGGAACGCGGACCGGGAGCTGGTCGAGTACCGCCGTGGCGAGCGTACGGAGATTCCCGACCCGATCGGCCCGTATGCGGCGTCGCGGCTCCGCGACGAGCAGGTCGGCTTCCTCTCTGCCTTGCCGCTGACGGTGACACTTCCGGTACGCGGCCTCGGAGACGTCCTGTTCTGCCACGCCACCCCGAGAAACGACGAGGAGGTCGTCCTCGTCGACTCGCACCCCACCCGCTGGGCCGAGGTCTTCGAGCACCTTCCACGCACCGTCGGCACGGTGGTCTGCGGCCACACCCACATGCCGTACGTCCGCCTCGCGCACGGCCGCCAGGTGGTGAACCCCGGCAGCGTGGGCATGCCCTACGGCCGCCCCGGCGCCCACTGGTGCCTGCTCGGCCCCGGCGTCGACCTGCGCAGAACACTCTTCGACGTCCCGGCCGCCATCGCCCGTCTGACCCGCGAGTCGGCGTACGAGGACATCGCGGAGTGGGCGGACTACTTCCTCAACGCGCGGGCGGGGGACGCCGAGGTGCTGGAGGTGTTCGGACGGCTGGAGGGGCGGGGCTGAGCGAGGCTCCACCCGGCCGGCGGGTGTGACGGCCCGCCAGCGTCGCCGGCCGCGGTCTCCGGAGCGCGTGACAGGGATCTGAGGCCCGACGGCAGTGGGCTTCTCACCGACCGGCTGTACCCGGGGCTCTGGCCACCCGTCTCCTCGCCCCGGCCAAGCCCCGGCCGGGTGAGGTGTACGAGTGACCGGCCGCCGCCCGGCGTGCCGGGCAGCGGCGCGGGAGACCTGCGGTCCGCTCAGGAGCAGGGGACCGCGATCTGGTAGGTGCGCTGCCCCGAGTCGATGGAGGGACTGTCCGTCCAGTACGCACCGTTCTGGAAGAACCGCATGCTGACGGAGTACTCGCCGCACTCGGACAGGGTGGCGACATTGACCAAGTCGTCCTTCGAGCCGGTACGGGACGTCTGGCTGACCAGATACGTGTCGTACGACAGCACGGTGCCCTTGGAGTTGCTCACCGTTCCCGTGGCCCGCCACTGAGCCGGGTAGGTGCTGCTGGCGTTGTACCAGGCGCTGCCCCAGTAGTAGGTGTTCCGGTCGGTTTCCCCCCGGATGTGGGCTTTCTGCGTGGCGTCGATGACCAGGCAGACGCGGGCGTCGGCGTAGGTCCAGTTCTTCGCGCCGTAGTAGCCCTCCCACGGCGTGCAGTAGGTGCCCGCGACCGGGGGTTCCACGGCACCCGTCGCCGACGCCGGGGTTCCCTGGGTCAGGAAGGCCGTGAGGGCGGCCATGGCCACACCTGTCGTGCGTCGGGCGAGCGCCCGGGTCCGGAGATTCGACAAGGGAGGTCCTCTCGAGTGGGGCAACGTGCCTGTACAGACCTCCTAACGATCTTCGAAGCCCGAGGCCACGCCTCTTTGGGGTGGTGGCCGTGGTGCTTGGCCGACGCGCAGAGGAGGGCGCTGCCCTCTGGTCGCACGCAGCATTCTCTGACTAAAGTCAGAGAATGGATGAGACGCAGATCGACCAGGTCCGGCGGTTCAACCGCACCGTCACCGAACGCGTGGGAGTGCTCCACGACCATTACCTGGGCCGCGACCGGCCGATCGGCGAGGCCCGGCTGCTCTGGGAGATCGGCGAGCAGGGGCAGGACGTGCGGCGTCTGCGCGAGCGTCTGGGGCTCGACTCCGGGTACGTCAGCCGACTGCTGCGTTCCCTGGAGGCCGACGGCCTGGTCACGGTCGAGCCGCAGCGCCGGGACCGGCGAGTGCGTACCGTGCGGCTCACCGACGAAGGCCGCGCGGAGCGCGCCCTGCTCGACGGCCGCAGCGACGAGCTGGCCGGTTCCCTGCTCAGTCCGCTCAACGCCGCACAGCGGGCCCGGCTCGTCGCGGCCATGGCCGAGGTCGAGCGGCTGCTGACCGCCGCGACGGTCACGCTGGACGTCGTCGACCCCGACCACCCCGACGCCCGGCACTGCCTGTTGTCCTACTTCACCGAGTTGCAGGAGCGCTTCGAGACCGGCTTCGATCCCGCGCGCAGCCTGCTGCCCGACGCGGGCGAACTCCGCCCGCCCCGCGGGCTGTTCCTGGTGGCCCGGCTGCACGGAGAACCCGTCGGCTGTGCGGGTCTGAAGCTGCCGTCCGGGGCTCCGGCGGAGATCAAGCGCATGTGGGTGGCGCCCGAGGCCCGGCGGCTCGGCCTCGGCCGCCGGTTCCTGACCGAACTTCAGGAGCGGGCCGCCGAGCACGGCTACGACACCTTGCGCCTGGACACCAACAAGGCGCTCACCGCCGCGATCGGCCTGTACCACTCCTTCGGCTTCCAGGAGGTCGCCGCCTTCAACGACGAGCCGTACGCCCACCACTGGTTCGAGAAGCGGACCACCGCGCCCTCGCCACGGCTGTAGCGGTCGTACGTCCGGCTGCCCGGGCTACGCCTCCGGCTGCGCCGTCCTCACCTTGCCCCGCCCCACCTGCGTCCGTACCGCGCCCATGCTCGCCGCGATGACCAGGGTGATCGCCGCCACCTGGGTTCCGGTCAGGGACTGGCCCAGGAGCAGGAAGCCCGCCGTCGCCGCGATCGCCGGTTCCAGGCTCATCAGGACCGCGAACGTGGACGCGGGAAGGCGGCGCAGGGCGAGGAGTTCCAGGGTGTAGGGGAGGACCGAGGACAGCATCGCCACCGCCGCGCCCAGCCCGATCGTCACCGGCACGAGCAGCTTCGTGCCGGACTCGGCGATCCCCAGCGGCACGAACAGCACCGCCGCGACCGCCATCGCGAGCGCGAGCCCGTCGGCCTGTGGGAAGCGTCGTCCCGTACGGGCGCTGAAGACGATGTACGCCGCCCACATCGCGCCCGCCGACAGCGCGAACGCGACACCCGCGGGATCCAGGGCGCCGAAGCCTCCGCCGCCCAGCAGGAACACGCCGGCCAAGGCGAGGGCCGCCCAGACCACGTTCACCGCACGGCGGGAGGCCAGCACCGAGAGCGTGAGCGGGCCGAGGACCTCCAGGGTGACGGCCGGGCCCAGCGGGATGCGGGCCACCGCCTCGTAGAAGAGGCCGTTCATCGCGGCCATGGTGACGCCGAAGACCACGACCGTGCCCCAGTCGGCGCGCGAGTGTCCGCGCAGCCGGGGCCGGCAGACCAGGAGCAGCACGATCGCGGCCACCACCAGCCGCAGGGTGACCACCCCGAGCGCCCCGGCCCGCGGTATGAGGCTCACCGCGAGCGCCCCGCCGAACTGGACGGAGACACCTCCGGCGAGCACCAGGCCGACGGGCCCGAGGGAACCCCTCAGGCGCGGACCGCCGGACGCCACGGGCGGGGTGGTGGCGGGAGTCGACGTCGAGGATGCGGCAGCGCTCGGGGAGTTCACGGGGCCTTCCAGGGGCTTGGCTCGGTGCAGAATTCGTGCAGCTCGGTGTACCTGGAAGTCTAGAGTAATGGACCGAGTCAGGTGTGTGAACTCGTTTTACTGCTGTACGTGCGTTCGCGCAGGTCAAGCCCCGTGCCAGGGCGTCTCGTCGCGGAAGAGGGGGCGGCCGTCGGGGAGGTACGGGGGCACGGTGCCGGGCGCGTCCCGGGAGGACTCGTACGGGGCGGCGTACCCCTGGGGGAGCTGGGAGGTCCGAGGCGCCGCATACGGGTCCGGCGGCGGCCACCCGGCCTGTGCCGGTTCCGGGAAGAGCGGCAGCCGCAGCTCCGCCGTGTCCATGTTGACGTTGTTCTGGGACCGGTGCAGCCGGGAGTACGCCCCGCCCCGGGCCAGCAACTCGTCGTGGCGGCCCGTCTCGACGATGCGGCCCTGGTCGACGACGAGGATGCGGTCGGCGTCGGGCGCCAGGTTCAGATCGTGCGTGATCATGATCGTCGTACGGCCGGTCATCAGGCGCCGCAGCGGTTTGACGACCCGGCGTGCCGCCATCGCGTCCAGGCCGGTCGTCGGCTCGTCCAGTACGAGCACGGGCGCGTCGCGCAGGATGGCGCGTGCGATCGCGAGCCGCTGAAGCTGGCCGCCCGACAGCCGGGCCGAGTGGGGGTCGACCTTGGTGTCGTACCCCTCGGGCAGTCGCATGACGAAGTCGTGCGCGTCCGCCGCCCGGGCCGCCTCGATGATCGCCCGGTCGCTCGCGCCGGGCCGGCCGCAGGCGATGTTCGCGCGCACGGTGTCGTGCAGGACGAGGGTCTCCTGCGGCAGCAGCGTGACGTACTCGCGCAGCCGCGCCAGCGGGAAGTCGCCGAGGGGGGTGCCGTCGAGGAGGACCGTCCCGGAGTCGGGGTCGTAGAAGCGCAGCAGCATCTTGGAGACCGTGGACTTGCCCGCGCCGCTGGGCCCCGTGATGATCACCAGTTCGCCGGGCCGCACGGAGAACGACAGCCCCTGCAAGGCCATCCGGTCCGCACCCGGGTAGCGGAAGCACACGTCCCGCACCTCGACCGCCCCGTCGGGCCGTCCCGCCGGCGCCCGGTCCGCACGGGCCGGATCGCTCACCGCCGGCCGCACGTCCAGGATCTCGATCAGCCGCTCGGCGCCCGCCGTGGCAGCCGTCACGGTCAGCCCGAGCTGTGCCAGGCCCCGCACGGGCGGGTACAGGTAGCCGAGGAAGGCGGCGAACGCGAGGAGCCGGCCGAGCGTCATCCGCCCCGCGGAGATCTCCCACGCGCCGAGCCCGATCACCGCGAGCACGCACACCGTTTCGATGACCTGCACGAGCTGCTCGTAGAGTTCGTTGAGGCGGGCCGAGCGCACCGACGCCCGGAACCAGGCGTTCGCCTCCTGCCCGAGCCGCCGCCGCTCGGCGGCCCGGCGGTCGTAGGCCTGGGTGAGCACGATGTTGCCCAGCGACTCCTCCACCACGGAGGTGATCGCGCCGTCGGCCACCCGGCCCTCGCGCGAGACGGACTTGATGCTGCCGGAGAAGCGCCGGGCCGCCAGCCAGAACAGCGGTGCCAGCACGAAGGTCGCCGCCGCCAGGTCCCAGCGCAGCCAGAACGCGGCGGCCGCGTAGAAGACCGCGCTGAAGGCGGCGGACGCCGCGCCCACCAGACCGGACACCACCATCGTCTCGATCGCCTCGACGTCGCCGGTCAGCCGGGACAACAGGTCCCCCTGCCGGTGCCGTTGGAAGAAGTGCGGCGGCAACTGCTGGACGTGGTCGAAGACATGCTCGCGCAACCGCATCACGAAACGCTCGGTGATCCAGGTGGCCAGGGAGTTGCCGGCGTACCCGATCGCGGCGCCGACGACGGCGACCCCGAGCCACTCGGCGGCCGGTTCCCAGAACGCGTCCAGCGAGCCCTTCTGCAGCGCGTGGTCGGTGAGTTCGCTGAACAGCAGGATGGCGGCGGTCTCGGCGAGCGCGGCGAGCACCGTGCACCCCCAGACGACGGCCAGCCGGCCCCGCAGCCCCCTGGTCATGGGCCAGAAGCGCCGGAAGGCGGTGCGGGCGGGGATGGCGGGGGTGCCGTCGTCCTCCTGGTCCGCGTACTCGTCCTCGTGGTCCTCGTACTGATCAGTCCCGGTCATTCCCAAAGGTTCTGTCACGGTGATTGGCCGGCCCTTTGAGTGATCTCGGGGCAGGCTGTGAAGTGCCGTCGCAATCGGTCGGGAAAGGCTCCGGGAAATACGTGAAAGAGGGCCGACGGTGCACCGTCGGCCCTCTTCATCGAAGTCGGGTCAGTGGTTGTGGCCGGGCAGCGGCTTGGGCAGCGGCTTCGGCTGGTGCTTCTTCTTCGGCTTCGGCTTCGGCGGGGGCGGGAGCTGCTTGGCCTTGGGCTTCGGGGGCAGCGGGGCAAGCTTCTTGAAGCTCATTTCCGTCTCCTTGAGGGTTTCTCGATATTTCCGTGCGGTGCTGCGAGAATTCTCGGCGGGCGCGTGAGGATTCCCGGCTGTTTCTTTCGGGAATTCCTCGCCGCCCGACACGGAAGAACTTACACGGCCGTCGGCTGCACAACGGCAAAGAACGGCAAACGGGAGCTGTGAATTCCTTGGGAATTGCTGGGATTCGGCCGGAGAACCTGAGTGCTGCTTGTCCCCGGGGCCTCTTCCTGTGAGCCGCCTGGGTGCGGTCGATCCATGCAAGCATGCTTGCTTGTTTCTCCGCCCGCTGCCATGCTCCCCACGCACACCGTCGTGCCCCGAGGGGAGCGCATCGTGTCCGACGTATCGTCCGTGATCGACGACCTGGGCCGGGAGAGCGAGCAACTCGACGGCCTGGTGGCCGAGTTGGCAGAGGATGACTGGGCGCTGGACACCCCCGCCGAGGGCTGGACCATCGCCCACCAGATCGCGCACCTCGCCTGGACCGACCGCGCCGCCCTGCTGGCCGTCACGGACCCGGCGGCGTTCGCACCGGAGGTGGACAAGGCCCTCGCATCCCCCGGCACCTGGGTCGACGAGGCCGCACGCGCGGAGGCCGAACGCCCGCCCGCCGCACTGCTCGCCCGGTGGCGCGAGGGCCGCACCGCGCTCGACCGGGCCCTGCGCCAGGCACCCCCCGGCGCCCGTTTCCCCTGGTACGGCCCCCCGATGTCGACCGCCTCCATGGCCACCGCCCGCCTCATGGAGACGTGGGCGCACGGCCTGGACGTGGCGGACGCGCTCGGCGCCGCACCCGCCCCCACCGCCCGGCTCCGGCACATCGCCCGGCTCGGGTTCCGCACCCGCGACTTCTCCTACACGGTCCACGCACTGCCCGCACCCGCCGACCCGTTCCGCCTCGAACTCGTCGCACCGTCGGGCGACGTGTGGACGTACGGCCCCGAAGACGCCCCGCAGCGCGTCACCGGACCCGCCCTCGACTTCTGCCTTCTGGTCACTCAACGCGCCCACCGCGCCGACCTCGCCCTGCGCGCCGAGGGCCCGGACGCCGACCGCTGGCTGGACATCGCACAGGCCTTCGCGGGCCCGCCCGGCACCGGACGCCCGCCGAAGGGGGCCGCCCGGTGACCGCCCCCCGCCCGCTGCGCATAGGCAACGCCTCCGGCTTCTACGGCGACCGTTTCGACGCCCTGCGCGAGATGCTCACCGGCGGCCCCCTCGACGTCGTCACCGGCGACTATCTCGCCGAGCTGACCATGCTGATCCTCGGCCGCGACCGCCTGAAGAACCCCGGCGGCGGCTACGCCCGCACGTTCCTGCGCCAGTTGGAGGAGTGCCTGGGCATCGCCCACGAGCGGGGCGTGCGCGTGGTGGCCAACGCCGGCGGCCTCAACCCCGCCGGACTCGCCGACGTCGTACGGGAGTTGGCGGCGCGCCTCGGCATCCCCGTCCGGGTGGCGCACGTCGAGGGCGACGACCTCACCGCCTCGTACCCCGGCGCCCTCACCGCCCACGCCTACCTCGGCGGCCACGGCATCGCCGCGTGCCTTCGCGAGGGCACCGACGTCGTGGTCACCGGGCGCGTGACGGACGCGGCGCTGGTCACCGGGCCCGCCGTCGCCCACTTCGGCTGGGGGCCCGAGGAGTACGACCGGCTGGCGGGCGCGATGGTCGCCGGGCACGTGCTGGAGTGCGGGGCGCAGGCCACCGGCGGCAACTACGCCTTCTTCACCGGGCATCCGCCCGAGCTGCTGCGCCGGCCCGGCTTCCCGCTCGCCGAACTGCACGAGGACGGCAGCAGCGTCATCACCAAGCACGACGGCACCGGCGGCGTCGTGGACATCGGCACGGTCACGGCGCAACTGCTGTACGAGACGGGCGGCGCCCGGTACGCGGGCCCCGATGTCACCGCCCGCCTGGACACCGTCCGGCTCACCCGGGAGGGGCCCGACCGGGTGCGCGTCGACGGCGTGCGCGGGGAGGCGCCGCCCCCGGCGCTGAAGGTCGGCCTCAGCAGGCTCGGCGGCTTCCGCAACGAGGTCGCCTTCGTGCTGACCGGGCTCGACATCGAGGCCAAGGCCGCGCTCGTGAGGGCCCAGATGGAGGCGGCCCTCGACGCCGCGAAGTCGCGTCCCGAGAGTGTGCGCTGGGAACTCGCCCGCACCGACCACCCCGACGCACCCACCGAGGAGACCGCGAGCGCCCTGCTGCGGCTCGTGGTGCGGGACTCCGCCGAGGACGCCGTGGGCCGTTCGCTCAGCGGCGCCGCCGTCGAACTCGCGCTCGCCAGCTACCCCGGCTTCCACCTGGTCGCCCCACCGGGGAAAGGCGAACCCTATGGGGTCTTCGAGGAGGCCCGAGTCGACCATGGTGCCGTAGCCCATGTGGCGGTCCTCAACGACGGCCGCCGCATCCCCGTGCCATCGCCCCACCACACCCGTGTACTCGACGACGTACCCGAACCGTCCCTGCCCGAGCCGCTGCCCCCGGGCCCCACCCGCCGCGCCCCCCTCGGTCTCGTCGCCGGCGCCCGCAGCGGCGACAAGGGCGGCAGCGCCAACGTCGGCGTCTGGGCCCGCACCGACGAAGCCTGGCGGTGGCTCGCCCACACCCTCACCGTCGACCGCTTCCGCGCCCTGCTCCCCGAGACGGCCCGCCTGCCCGTCGTCCGCCACGTCCTGCCCAACCTGCGCGCCCTGAACTTCGTCGTCGAGGGGATCCTCGGCGAGGGCGTCGCCGCGCGGCACCGCTTCGACCCGCAGGCCAAGGGCCTCGGCGAATGGCTGCGCGCCCGCCACCTGGAGATACCGGAGGCCCTCCTGTGACCGTGCTGTCGTCGGCCCTGGACCCCCGCGGCCCCGACTTCCTCGCCCACCGCGACGCCATGCTCGCCAAACTCGCCGAACTGGACGCCGAGCACGCCAAGGCCCTCGCGGGCGGCGGCGACAAGTACGTCGCCCGCCACCGGGCGCGTGGCAAGCTCCTCGCCCGCGAACGCGTCGAACTCCTCCTCGACCCCGACACACCCTTCCTGGAGCTGTCCCCGCTGGCCGCCTGGGGCAGCGACCACACGGTCGGCGCCTCCCTCGTCACCGGCATCGGCGTCGTGGCGGGCGTCGAATGCCTGATCACCGCGAACGACCCCACCGTGCGGGGCGGCGCCAGCAACCCGTGGAGCCTGAAGAAGGCCCTGCGCGCCAACGACATCGCGCTCGCCAACCGGCTGCCGTGCATCAGCCTCGTGGAGTCCGGGGGCGCCGACCTGCCGTCCCAGAAGGAGATCTTCATCCCCGGGGGCGCCGTCTTCCGGGACCTGACCCGCCTGTCCGCCGCCGGAATCCCGACCCTCGCGGTCGTCTTCGGCAACTCCACGGCCGGGGGGGCGTACATCCCCGGCATGTCCGACCACGTGATCATGGTCAGGGAGCGGGCGAAGGTGTTCCTCGGCGGACCGCCGCTGGTGAAGATGGCCACCGGCGAGGAGAGCGACGACGAGTCCCTGGGCGGCGCCGAGATGCACGCGCGCGTGTCGGGCCTCGCCGACTACTACGCCCTCGACGAGCAGGACGCGATCCGGCAGGCCCGGCGCGTGGTCGCCCGCCTCAACCACCGCAAGGCGTACGCCGACCCGGGCCCGGCGGAGCCACCCGAGTACGACGCGGAGGAACTCCTCGGGATCGTGCCCGGCGACCTGAAGGTGCCCTTCGACCCGCGCGAGGTCATCGCCCGCATCGTCGACGGCTCCGACTTCGACGAGTTCAAACCGCTGTACGGCACCAGTCTGTGCACCGGATGGGCCGCCCTGCACGGCTACCCGGTCGGCATCCTGGCCAACGCGCAGGGGGTGCTGTTCAGCGCGGAGTCCCAGAAGGCGGCCCAGTTCATCCAGCTCGCCAACCAGCGCGACATCCCGCTCCTGTTCCTCCACAACACCACCGGCTACATGGTCGGCAAGGAGTACGAGCAGGGCGGCATCATCAAGCACGGCGCGATGATGATCAACGCCGTCAGCAACAGCAGGGTGCCGCACCTGTCGGTGCTCATGGGCGCCTCGTACGGCGCCGGGCACTACGGCATGTGCGGACGCGCCTACGACCCCCGCTTCCTGTTCGCCTGGCCCAGCGCCAAGTCCGCCGTCATGGGCCCGCAGCAGCTCGCGGGCGTCCTGTCGATCGTCGCCCGCCAGTCCGCCGCGGCCAAGGGCCGGCCGTACGACGAGGACGCCGACGCCGCCCTGCGCGCCATGGTGGAGCAGCAGATCGAGTCCGAGTCCCTGCCGATGTTCCTGTCCGGGCGGCTGTACGACGACGGCGTCATCGACCCGCGCGACACCCGCACCGTCCTCGGCCTGTGCCTGTCCGCGATCCACACCGCGCCCTACCAGGGCGCGCGTGGCGGATTCGGCGTCTTCCGGATGTGAGGCCCGCGATGCCCGCCATGCCCCTGATGACCTCCGTTCTGGTGGCGAACCGCGGCGAGATCGCCTGCCGCATCGCCCGCACCTGCCGCGACCTGGGCATCCGCACGGTCGCCGTGCACTCGGACGCCGACGAGCACGCGCTCCACGCGCGCGTGGCCGACACGGCCGTACGCCTCCCGGGCGCCGCACCCGCCGACACGTACCTGCGGGGCGACCTGATCGTCGAGGCCGCCCTCGCGTCCGGCGCCGACGCCGTGCACCCCGGCTACGGCTTCCTCTCCGAGAACGCCGACTTCGCGCGCGCGGTGCGCGACGCGGGCCTGGTGTGGATCGGGCCGCCGCCGGAGGCGATCGAGGCGATGGCGTCCAAGACGCGCGCGAAGAAACTGATGGGCCTGGAGCCGCTCACCACCGTGACGGAGGCCGACCTGCCGGTGCTGGTGAAGGCGGCGGCGGGCGGCGGCGGACGCGGCATGCGCATCGTACGGCGGCTGGCGGACCTGGACGCCGAGCTGACGGCCGCCCGCGCGGAGGCACGCAGCGCCTTCGGCGACGACGAGGTGTTCATCGAGCCGTACCTCGAAGGCGGCCGCCACGTGGAGGTGCAGGTCCTCGCCGACACGCACGGCACGGTGTGGGCGCTCGGCACCCGGGACTGCTCCCTCCAGCGCCGCCACCAGAAGGTGATCGAGGAGGCCCCGGCACCCGGTCTGACCCCCGAACTGGAGCAATCCCTGCGCGCGATGGCCGTACGGGCCGCCCGTGCCGTCGACTACGTGGGCGCGGGCACGGTCGAGTTCCTGGTCGCGGGGGACAGGGCCCACTTCCTGGAGATGAACACCCGCCTCCAGGTGGAACACCCGGTCACCGAAGCGGTGTTCGGAATCGACCTGGTGGCCCTGCAGATCCGCGTCGCGGAAGGCGCGGCACTGGACGACGAGCCGCCACGCGCGCGTGGGCACGCGATCGAGGCCCGCCTCTACGCCGAGGACCCGGCCCGGGACTGGGCCCCGCAGACCGGCACCCTGCACCGCCTCGCCGTACCGGACGTACGCCTGGACACCGGGTACACCGACGGCGACGCGATAGGCGTCCACTACGACCCCATGCTGGCCAAGGCCGTCGCCCACGCCCCCACGCGCGCGGAGGCGATCCGCAAGCTGGCGGGCGCCCTGGAGCGGGCGGAGATCCACGGCCCGGTCACGAACCGGGACCTGCTGGTCCGCTCCCTGCGCCACGAGGAGTTCACGACGGCCCGGATGGACACGGGCTTCTACGACCGCCACCTGCCCGCCCTCACCGCGCCGGCCTCCGACCCGTACGCCCCCCTGGCCGCCGCCCTCGCGGACGCCCACGGCCGCTCACGGTTCGGCGGCTGGCGGAACCTGCCGTCGCAGCCGCAGGTCAAGCGGTACCTCATGGCGGGCGAGGAGCACGAGGTCCGCTACCGGCACACACGCGGGGGCCTCGCGGCGGAGGGGGTGCGGGTGGTGCACGCGGACACGCACCTGGTGATCCTCGAGGTGGCCGGCGTACGGCGGAAGTTCCAGGTCAGCCGCTACGGCGACGAGGTGTACGTCGGCCCGACGGCCCTCACCGCCCTGCCCCGCTTCGACGAACCCACGGCCGCCCACGCGCCGGGCTCCCTGCTGGCCCCCATGCCCGGGACGGTCGTACGAGTCGCGGAGGGGCTGACGGTGGGGGCGGCGGTGAGGGCCGGGGAGCCCCTGCTCTGGCTGGAGGCGATGAAGATGGAACACAAGATCACGGCCCCGGTGACGGGCACCTTGACGGCCCTGCATGCGACGCCCGGCCGGCAGGTGGAGGTCGGCGCACTGCTTGCAGTGGTGCAAACCACCGAGTAGGGACGCGCCCTTCAGGGGCGCGGAGCTGTATCGATATGCGGCTACCGCCGCGATGGGGGTCCCCCCTGTTCGAGCGAAGCCGAGAACGTGGGGGAGCGAGCAACCACAACGGACCGGCACCCGGGAGACGACAATGAGCCCCGTCATCGAATCCGAGGAACAGAAAGCCCTCCGCGCAGCGGTGGCCGCCCTGGGCGCCCGCCACGGCCGTACCCACAACCCCACCGAACTCTGGTCCGAGGCGGCCAAGCTCGGCTACCTCGGCGTCAACCTGCCGCAGGAGTACGGCGGCGGAGGAGGCGGCATAGCCGACCTCTCCATCGTCCTCGAAGAACTGGGCGCAGCCGGCTGCCCCCTCCTCATGCTCGTCGTCTCACCCGCCATCTGCGGCACGGTCATCGCCCGCTTCGGCACCGCCGCACAGAAGGAACAATGGCTGCCGGGCCTGGCCGACGGCACCCGGATCATGGCCTTCGGCATCACCGAACCCGACGCCGGCTCCAACTCCCACCGCATCACCACCACCGCCCGCCGCGACGGCGGCGACTGGGTCCTGAACGGCCGCAAGGTGTTCATCTCCGGCGTCGACATCGCGGACGCGACCCTCGTCGTCGGCCGCACGGAGGACGCCCGCACCGGCAGGCTCAAGCCCTGCCTGTTCATCGTCCCCCGCGACGCCCCCGGCTTCGAGCGGCGGCAGATCGACATGGAACTCACCGGGCGGGAGAAGCAGTTCGAGCTGACCCTGGACGACGTACGGCTGCCCGCCGACGCGCTCGTCGGCGACGAGAACGCCGGCCTGCTCCAACTGTTCGCCGGGCTGAACCCGGAACGCATCATGACCGCCGCCTTCGCCATCGGCCTCGGCCGCCACGCGCTCACCCGCGCCGTGGAGTACGCGCGCGACCGTACCGTCTGGCAGCAGCCCATCGGCGCCCACCAGGCGATCGCGCACCCCCTCGCGCAGGCGCACATCGACCTGGAACTGGCCCGCCTGATGATGCAGAAGGCCGCCTTCCTCTACGACTCCGGGGACGACACGGCCGCCGGAGAAGCCGCCAACATGGCCAAGTACGCGGCCGGCGAAGCCTCGGTGAAGGCCGTCGACCAGGCCGTGCACACCCTCGGCGGCAACGGCCTCACCCGCGAGTTCGGGCTCGCCTCCCTCATCACGGTGGTGCGCGTGTCTCGTATCGCACCGGTGAGCCGGGAGATGATTCTCAACTACATCTCCCACCAGACCCTGGGCCTGCCCAAGTCGTACTGACACCCGGCGCGCCGGCGCGAGGAGGAACAGTGTTCCGCAGCGAGTACGCAGACGTCCCGCCCGTCGAACTCCCCATCCACGACGCCGTGCTGGGCCGGGCCGCCGAGTTCGGCGAGCTGCC
Organism: Streptomyces sp. NPDC028331; assembly: GCF_055565775.1. Lineage (NCBI taxonomy): Bacteria > Bacillati > Actinomycetota > Actinomycetes > Kitasatosporales > Streptomycetaceae > Streptomyces > Streptomyces sp. NPDC028331. The sequence goes on from NZ_JBVHTR010000002.1 coordinate 34,363, forward strand.
CGCCCTGATCGACGGCACGGACGGCACCACCCTCACCTACGAACAACTGGACCGTTTCCACCGGCGGATCGCCGCCGCGCTCGCCGAGGCCGGGGTGCGCAAGGGCGACGTGCTCGCACTGCACAGCCCCAACACGATCGCCTTCCCCCTCGCCTTCTACGCGGCCACCCGCGCGGGCGCCTCCGTCACGACCGTGCACCCGCAGGCCACGGCCGAGGAGTTCGCCAAGCAACTGCGGGACTCGGCGGCCCGCTGGATCGTCACCGTCTCACCGCTCCTTCAGACGGCCCGCCGCGCCGCCGAACTCTCGGGCGGCGTCCGGGAGATCCTCGTCTGCGACAGCGCGCCCGGCCACCGCTCGCTGATCGACATGCTGGCCTCCACCGCACCGGAACCCCAGGTCGTCATCGACCCGGCGCAGGACATTGCCGCACTCCCGTACTCCTCCGGGACCACCGGCATCCCCAAGGGCGTCATGCTCACCCACCGCCAGATCGCCACCAACCTCGCGCAGATACGGCCGCTCATCGGGACGGGACCCGGCGAGCGCATCCTCGCCGTGCTCCCCTTCTTCCACATCTACGGCATGACGGCCCTCATGAACGCGCCCCTGCTGCAGGGCGCCACCGTCGTCGTACTGCCGCGCTTCGACCTGGACACCTTCCTCGCGGCCATCCAGAACCACCGCATCACCGGCCTGTACGTGGCCCCGCCGATCGTGCTCGCCCTCGCCAAGCATCCCGTCGTCGCCCAGTACGACCTGTCGTCCCTGAAGTACATCATCAGCGCCGCGGCACCCCTGGACGCAGGCCTGGCCGTGGCCTGCGCCCGGCGCCTCGGACTGCCGCCCATCGGCCAGGGGTACGGCATGACCGAACTGTCCCCGTGCACGCACGTGGTACCCCTGGACGCCCGTGACGCGCCCCCCGGCACGGTCGGCAAACTGGTCCCCGGCACCGAGATGCGCATCCTGTCCCTCGACGACCCGGACAAGGACCTCGGCGTCGGCGAGGCCGGCGAGATCGCCTTCCGCGGCCCCCAGGTGATGAAGGGCTACCTGGGCCGGCCCGAGGCCACCGACGCGATGATCGACCGCGACGGCTGGCTGCACACCGGGGACATCGGCCACGTCGACGCCGACGGCTGGCTGTTCGTCGTCGACCGGGTGAAGGAACTCATCAAGTACAAGGGCTTCCAGGTGGCCCCCGCCGAACTCGAAGCCCTCCTCCTCACCCACCCGAGGATCACCGACGCCGCCGTCATCGGCGTCTACAACGACGACCACAACGAGGTCCCGCACGCCTTCGTCGTCCGCCGCCCGGGCGCCGACGACCTCTCCGAGGGCGAGGTCATGATGTACGTCGCCGAACGTGTCGCCCCCTACAAACGCGTCCGCAACGTCACCTTCATCGACCAAGTGCCCCGCGCCGCCTCCGGGAAGATCCTCCGCCGACAGCTCAGGGAGCGGATATGACCGGCCCCGTCCGCACCGCCCACCACCGCGGCATCGCCACCCTCACCCTCGACTCGCCCGCCAACCGCAACGCCCTGTCGGCCGCGCTCGTCGGCGCGCTCGCGGACGCGCTCACCGGCTGCGGCAAGGACGGCGACGTACGCGCCGTCGTCCTCACCCACACCGGGAACACCTTCTGCGCGGGCGCCGACCTGCGCGACCCACCGGACCCGGATGCCCTGGTCGCCCTGTTGCGGCAGATCGTCGAGCTGCCCCAACCCGTCGTCGCCCGGGTGACCGGACACGTACGCGCGGGCGGCCTCGGACTGCTCGCCGCCTGCGACATCGCCGCCGCGTCCACCACGGCCACCTTCGCCTTCACCGAGGTGCGCATCGGAGTCGCCCCCGCCGTGATCTCCCTGCCCCTGCTGCCGCGCACCGACCCCCGCGCCCTCGCCCGCCACTACCTCACCGGCGAACGCTTCGATGCCCGCGAAGCCGTACGCACCGGACTGCTCACCGCCGCCGGCGACGACGTCGATCAGGTCCTCGAACCCGTGCTCGACGGACTGCGGCGGGCCGCACCCCGGGCCCTGGCGGAGACCAAACGGCTCCTCACCGCTACGGTGCTGGAGACCTTCGACCGGGACGCGGCCGACCTGACCGCGCTCTCGGCCCGGCTGTTCTCCTCCCCGCAGGCCCGCGAGGGAATGACGGCCTTCCTGGAACGACGGGATCCCTCATGGGTGGTGTGAGCACAGCAGAACGCGAGCGCGTCCCCAAGCAGGACCGCGTGCCCAAGCAGGACCGCAGCCGGGCCACCCGGCAACGGCTCCTCCAGGCCGCCGTGGCCTGCCTCGCCGACCACGGCTGGGCCGGCTCCACGGTCTCCGTGGTCGCCGAACGCGCCGGCGTCTCCCGGGGCGCCGCCCAGCACCACTTCCCGACCCGGGAGGACCTGTTCACGGCGGCCGTCGAGTACGTCGCCGAGGAACGCTCCACCGCGCTGCGGGCCCTGTTCCCGCACGGTGCCGCCGACCGGCGTGCGGTGGTCGCGGCCCTCGTCGACCTCTACACCGGGCCGCTGTTCCGCGCGGCCCTGCACCTGTGGGTCGCCGCCTCCAACGAGGAGCCGCTGCGGCCCCGCGTGACCGAGCTGGAGGCCCGCGTCGGCCGCGAGACCCACCGCATAGCCGTCGACCTGCTCGGCGCCGACGAAACGCGGCCGGGCGTCCGCGAAACGGTCCAGGGCCTGCTGGACATGGCCCGCGGTCTGGGCCTGGCCAACCTCCTCACCGACGACGGCGCCCGCCGGGAGAAGGTGGTGGCCCAGTGGGCGGCGCTGCTGGAGGAGGCGCTGGGCTGTTGAGGGCCTCCGCGAAGGCGGGACTTTCGCAACCCGCCCTAGCCGCGTACCGCAGCCAGGCCCTGGTCGTACAGGTCGAGGATGTCGCCCTGCCCGTTGCCCTCGAGCCACGTCGCAGTGGCGGCATCGAAGCATGCGAACGCGGTCGCGACGATGGCGCGGGCCTGCCCTCTGTCCGTCCCCGAGCGCGTCAGTCTGGCTTCGAGCAGTGGCAGCAGCTCCTCCTGGCAGCGCATGCGTTTCCCGAGATAGGCGGCGCGCAGTGAGTCGGTGCGGTGCACCAAGCGGAAGCGCTCCAGCGCCTCCTCGGGACTCGTGTGGAGGGAGAGTGCGGCCTTGAACGCGGCACGCAACGCCTCCCAGGCGTCGGCATCGGCGGGCTGGTTGCGGACGGTTTCCGTCAGGAGGGTGACGAACTGCTCCTCGCTGCCGCCGATGAGGTCTTCCTTGGTGCCGAAGTAGCGGAAGAGGGTGCGCTGGGAGACTCCGGCCTCGCGGGCGATCTGCGCGATGGTCGTCTCCTCGTAGCCCTGCTGCGTGAACAGGCGCAACGCGGTCCGGAGGATCTCCTGAGCGGCCAGTTGCCGCGTGCGATCCCACAGCGTGGACGTAGCCGCCCCTCTGCCTTGTGTTCCCTGCGTCATGCGACCAGCTTAGCGACGCCTGCCAATTTGGCACTCGCCTAGGATCTGGCAGCCACTGCCAACATGGCGTACGCTGTCATGGAGCCGCCGGGCGCCTGCACGGCGCTTCGCCTTCCCTTCCTCTGTTCCTCTCTGCCCGCGGCGACAGAGCTGGCGGCGTCCCCGCCCGATCAGCAAGGAGAACAACCGTGGCAACGAAGAAGGCACTCATCACCGGTGGGACCAGCGGGATCGGCAAGGCCACCGCAGAACTGCTCCACTCGCGCGGCTATCGCGTGATGGTCACCGGTCTCGGCGATCCCGCCAACGCCGGCCTTCCCGCAGACGTCATCGCCGTGGAGGCCGACATCGGCTCCCTGACCGACATCGACCGGGCCCTGGACCAGGCCCGCGCGCACCTGGGCTCCCTCGACCTGCTCCACCTCAACGCGGGCCTGCCCCGTCCCGGCCTCTCGATCGAGTCCACCGACGAGCCCACCTTCGACGCCCTGTTCGACATCAACGTCAAGGGCAACTTCTTCACACTCCAAAAGGCGCTCCCCCTGCTGAACGAAGGCGCGTCCGTGGTGCTCACCGTCGGCGCCGCCGAGGGGCTCGGCGCCGCCATGACCGCCGCCAAGGGAGCCCTGCTGCCCCTCGTGCGGTCCGCAGCCATCGAACTCGCCCCGCGCCGCATCCGGGTCAACGCGGTGAGCCCCGGCGTGGTCGACACCCCCGTGTACAGCAAGATGGGCATCTCCGCGGACACGATCGCCTCCTGGGGCGAAGGCGTTCCCCTCGGCCGCGTGGGAGCCCCCGCGGACATCGCCGAAGCCGTCGCCTTCCTCGCATCCGACGCCGCCGGCTACATCACGGGCGACAACCTGCTCGTCTCCGGCGGCATCGGCGTCCACGCCCGCGCCGTGTAGGCGATGAGGCCACAAGCCGACCAGTGCCGTCGTGAGCTTCGTACGCTCCGCGCCGGGTCTTCACACCTGACCTGCCGTCCCACCCACCGGCCGGGCAGTGGGCGCCGCGGCTGCGATACGGGGGCCGGGAACCCTGTCCGCCGCCGCAGCGGCGGACAGGTCGAGGTGGGAAAGCGCCATCAGTGCGCGATGTCCGCGTACCCCTCGATCTCCTGCGGGCTGCGCGGCCCCGGGCCGACGTAACGGGCCGACGGGCGCACCAGGCGGCCCGTGCGCTTCTGCTCCAGGATGTGCGCCGACCAGCCGGCCGTACGGGCGCACGTGAACATCGACGTGAACATGTGCGCCGGGACCTCGGCGAAGTCCAGCACGATCGCCGCCCAGAACTCCACGTTCGTGGCCAGCACACGGTCGGGACGGCGGTTGTGCAGCTCCTCCAGCGCCGCCTTCTCCAGCGCCTCCGCGATCTCGAAGCGCGGCGCGCCCAGCTCACGGGCGGTGCGCCGCAGCACGCGCGCCCTCGGGTCCTCCGCCCGGTACACCCGGTGGCCGAAGCCCATCAGCCGCTCGCCCCGGTCCAGGGCCCCCTTCACATAGGCCTCCGCGTCACCGGTGCGCTCGATCTCCTCGATCATGCCGAGCACACGGGAGGGCGCGCCGCCGTGCAGCGGCCCCGACATCGCACCCACGGCACCCGAAAGCGCCGCGGCCACATCCGCGCCCGTGGACGCGATCACCCGCGCGGTGAAGGTGGAGGCGTTCATGCCGTGCTCGGCTGCCGACGTCCAGTAGGCGTCGACGGCCGCGACGTGCTTCGGGGCCGGCTCGCCCCGCCAGCGGATCATGAACCGCTCCACGACGGACCGTGCCTTGTCGATCTCCCGCTGCGGCACCATCGGCAGCCCCTGGCCGCGCGCCGACTGGGCGACGTACGACAGCGCCATGACCGCGGCCCGGGCCAGGTCGTCGCGGGCCTGCTCCACGTCGATGTCAAGCAGCGGTTTCAGGCCCCACACCGGGGCCAGCATGGCCAGCGCGGACTGCACGTCCACCCGGATGTCACCGGAGTGCACCGGGATCGGGAACGGCTCGGCGGGCGGCAGTCCGGGGTTGAAGGCGCCGTCCACGAGCAGCCCCCACACGTTCCCGAACGAGACGTGGCCGACCAGTTCCTCGATGTCGACGCCCCGGTACCGCAGGGCACCGCCTTCCTTGTCCGGCTCGGCGATCTCCGTCTCGAACGCGACGACTCCCTCGAGTCCGGGTACGAAATCGGACATCAGGCGGCTCCTCGTGATGTGTACGGCGGGAAGGGGTGCGCCGCGCCGGCTCCGCGGTCTGTAGCGGTCGTTCTCGAAAACTCGCGGTCCGAAACGGTCACCTCGGTTGATGCCCCGATCGGTCGGCGGTCACCCAACCCGAACGGCACCAGCACGATATCCCCGAGTGCCACCTTTGGGGAGAGGAAGCGGCACTCAGTGCCACACAGTGATGAAGCCCACCCGCACCGTGCCCACTGTCCACAGGCCGCCGAAGGCCCACGGAACGTACGGCAAGATGACGACGTGACCGACCGCTACTCGGACGAACCCGCAGCCCAGCCCCCCGTTCACCCGGCCGCCAAATCCACGACGGACCCGGTTATCGAAGCCATCGTCGAACACGCGGCCGAAGGCCCCGCCGAGGACCTCTCCACCAACCCCGCGGAAATGCGAGCCCACTACCGCGCCGAAGGCCTCGACGAGTCCTCACTCGCCCCCCACCCCATGGACCAGTTCGCCCGCTGGTTCAAACAGGCCGCCCAGGCCGCCATCGCCGGAATGATCTACGAACCCAACGCGATGATCGTCTCCACCGCCGACGCCGAGGGACGCCCCAGCTCCCGCACCGTCCTGATGAAGCAGTACGACGAACAGGGCTTCGTCTTCTACACCAACTACGACTCCCGCAAGGCCCAGGACCTCGCCGCCAACCCCCACGTCTCGCTGCTCTTCCCCTGGCACCCCATGGCCCGCCAGGTCATCGTCACCGGCACCGCCCACCGCACCGGCCGCGACGAGACCGCCGCCTACTTCCGCACCCGCCCCCACGGCTCCCAGCTCGGCGCCTGGGCCAGCACCCAGTCCTCGGTCATCCACTCCCGCACCGAACTCGACGCCACCTACCGGGAACTCACCACCCGCTACCCCGAGGGCACCCAGGTCCCGGTCCCCCCGCACTGGGGCGGCTTCCGCATCGCACCCTCGACGGTCGAGTTCTGGCAGGGCCGCGAAAACCGCCTCCACGACCGCCTCCGCTACGTCGCGGAACCGGACGGCACTTGGCGGGTGGAGCGCCTGAGCCCCTGACCCCCAGAACGCAGACGACCCGCGAGCTCAGGTCCTCCGCCAGAAGACGAAGGAGCCGGCCGGACGTACCGGCGAGCCCGCGGGTCGGGTGACTGCGTTGGATTGGCCGGCTGCGCGCATCTTGCACGCGCTGGTCCGGCGCCGAACTGAGTACGACGGCGAGCCGCTAGCCCGCAGTCACCTCACGCGTCCGGTTGTCATACATCTGCCGAACCACCTCCTTTCCCGTGTGCTTCACACCCTAAGAAGCGGTTCGAAGGCAATCAACAGGTTTTTCGAGAGGTTGACAGTGCGGGTTCCGGGCGGGTGCCGTAGCCGTGCCCGTCGCCCCGTTGCAGGAGCCGCAGGTTCCAGTGGGAGACGTTGATCCGCCCGGCCGGCGTAGAGAGGCTGTGCTGCCCTCGGGCGCGAACCGAGATCCGTCCTGTCCACGTGCCCGCCCACTTGCCACGCTACGGCCGACGCCGGAGCTCACCCGGCTACTCGTCGAGAAGATGCATGCGCTCGTCGACACCTACCGGGACCGGGCCGCGGACGAGGGCGACGCCGGCGCCGCTCAGGTACGCATCCAGACACGCGCGTTCCCACTCACCACGGAATGAGAGGTCACAGCCCGATGCACCCCGAGACCCACCTCGCCCTGCACCGCTTCCGTGCCGCCGAACTTCGCGCGGGCGCCGACGCGCACCGCCTCGCCGCACCGCCTCGGCGCCCCCGAGACCTCCGTATCCGCCTCGGCTGGGCCCTCGTGGAGGTCGGCCTGCGGCTGGCCGCCGGGCCCAGGACGGCCGCCGCTGTTCCCTAGGCCCTCTTGTCGAACTCCCGCGGCGCTCATGGAGACAGCACGTCGGACAGGAACGGTTCGACGGCGGCTCGCCAGGCGTCCGGCTGGTCGTAGTGGAGGAAGTGGTCGGCGTCGGGGACCTCCGCGTAGCGGCCGTGGGGGAGGACGCGGACCATTTCCTGGGCCTCCGCGCGGCCCAGTTCGCCGTCCAGGCCGCGGACGACCAGGGTGGGGCAGCGGACCTGGGCCAGTTCCTCCCAGTGCGCGTCGTACACCCAGGTCTCGCGGGACCTCAGCATGTGCTCCGGTTCGAAGACGGGGCGCCAGCCGTCCGGGGACTCGGTCATCACCTCGGCGTAGAACTCGCCGCGGGCCGGGTTCGGGCGCTCCACCCAGGGGTCGTCCTCGCCGAACCACTTCCGGACGTCGGCGAGTGTGGCGAAGGGGAGGGGCCAGGTCTTGAACCAGTTCTCCCACTCGCGCTGGGAGGCGGCGCCGAGTGCGGAGGCCCGCATGTCGCAGATGATCAGGGCGCGCACCAGGTCGGGGCGTTTGGCGGCGAGCTGCCAGGCGGTGAGGGCGCCCATGGCGTGGCCGATGAGGACGGCCGGGGCGAGGCCGAGTTGTTCGAGGGCGGCTTCGGCGTCCTCGATGTAGGCCTCGCGGGTGTAGCCGTCGGCGGGTTTGCCGCTCTGGCCGTGGCCGCGCTGGTCGAGGGCGACGGCGCGGTGCCGTTCGGCGAGCCGGCGGGCGGCGGGCGCCCAGTGCGAGGCGCGGCCCATGAGTCCGTGCAGTAAGAGCACGCCCGGCGTGTGTTCGCCGTCGCCGGTCTTGGGCGGGTCGGCGAACTCCCATGCGGCGAGGCGTACGCCGCCCGCCCCGGTCACGTCGATGCGACGCATCGTCCTGGCACCCCCCTGCTCCGCCGGGACCGCTCGCTTCCGCGTCGGGCGGTCGGTCCGCGCGCTGTGTCGTACGGGTCGTACTTCGGCTGTCGTGCTGCTCCTGCTGGTGTCGGCGGTCACCGCTGCCGCCGGGTGGGGCCGTCGGGCGGTGGTGCCTGGTGCTCTGGTGCTCGCTGTGCGACGAAGGCGTCTGCTGGTACAGCGCCCGGCCGGGCGAGATCGTCACCGCCCCACGCTATCGAATGGCTATTCGAAAGCGCCGTTTCCGGCGGCAACACCCCACCTTCGAGTGACCTCCCTCGAGGATTGGCCGCCGTCTGCGCGGGGAGATCTTCTGCGGGAGGCGGACCGCTCGGGGAAAACCGGTCCGAGGGGGACGACCCTGAGAGCTCGGGGCTCCGGGTCGACACAGGGGAGGACAGGCCCCGGTGCCCATGGGCACCGGGGCCCTCCCCGGGTCCGGGGCCATCTGCGGGGGCATATCCTCCCTCCCCTTTCCCGACCGTTTTGACATCGCTGTCATGTCCAGCCAAGAGCCCTCAGGTCATATGCCTCATGCGACAGCCTTGCATGCGAACGGCCCTGGCGCTGCGATTCGGCTCACTGAATCTTGATTGCAGTACGATCGCGGAACCATCACAACAGCCCCAGGAGTCACACGAGTTGCGCGGGACAAGCTGGGGTGAAGGGGGCGGAAGAGGGGCTGCGGGTCCTCAGGGCTTGGCGACGAAGACGTGGGACGCGATGTCCACCTGCAGCTCGGCCGCCTCGCCGCCGCTGCCGACCAGGACACCGCCCGCCGACTCCGTCACACTGACCACCGACCCGGGCTGCACACCCGCCCGCCGCAGCGTGTACATGAGCTGCGCGTCGGTCTGGATGGGCTCGCCGATGCGGCGCACGACGACCGTCTTGCCGTCCGTGCCCGGATCCAGGTCGGCCAGCGACACCATGCCCTCGTCCAGGAACGGGTCCGCCATCTCCTTCTCGCCGAGCTCCTCGAGGCCCGGGATCGGGTTTCCGTACGGCGACTCGGTGGGGTGGCGCAGCAGCTCCAGGACGCGGCGCTCCACCGCCTCGCTCATCACGTGCTCCCAGCGACACGCCTCGGCGTGCACCTGCTCCCACTCCAGCCCGATCACGTCGACGAGCAGGCACTCGGCGAGGCGGTGCTTGCGCATCACGCGGGTGGCCAGGCGGCGGCCCTCGTCGGTGAGCTCCAGGTGACGGTCGGCGGCGACCGAGACCAGGCCGTCGCGCTCCATCCGCGCCACCGTCTGGCTGACCGTCGGGCCGCTCTGGTCGAGCCGCTCGGCGATACGGGCGCGCATGGGGACCACGCCTTCCTCCTCGAGCTCGAGGATGGTGCGGAGATACATCTCCGTGGTGTCGATCAGTCCGGACATACGTGCCCCTCGAAGAGATCTGCCGGAGGCTCGACTGCTCACCGGCGTGTGCGTGGCCCTGGAGTCAATTCTGACTCATCCCACTGACAACCGGGGTGCGGCGAGGATTCCACGGCGGGGGACCAGGGGGCCGCGGGGCGCCACCACGGCATCCGGCGCGTCCTGGCGAGGCGCGGCGAGGGCATCCGGCGGCGGGCACCGCCGCGGCAGCGGGGCGCGCCCAGCGGGCCCGGTGGGTGCTGCGGGCCGTGGCGCTGCGGGAGCGTGGCGGGCCGTATTGACATCCCACTGGTCCAGACCGCAACGTGATCCGCGACACGGGCCGACTTCGAAGGGGCGTCGCCGATGACCGCAGAGCCGAGCGCTGGGGAACCGCAGGGCGGGGGCACGCCGGCGGAGCGGTTCTTCGACGCGGCGATCGGGTTGCTGCGGCGCGTCCGGGAGGAGGACGCGGAGGAGATCGCGGCGGCGGGCGCCCTGATCGCGGACACCGTGGCCGCGGGCGGCCGGCTGTTCGCCTTCGGCGCCGGGCACTCCTCGCTCGCCGCGCAGGACCTGGTCTACCGCGCCGGCGGCCTCGCCGTGATGAACCTGCTCCCGGTGCCCGGGGCCGTCGGCGTGGACGTGATGCCGGCGACTCTGGGCTCCGCGCTGGAGCGGGTCGACGGCCTGGCGCGCGCGGTCGTCGACGCCAGCCCGCTCCGCTCCGGGGACCTCCTCCTGATCATCTCCCTGTCGGGCCGCAACGCGCTGCCCGTGGAGATGGCGATCAGCGCCCGCGCGCTGGGCGTGAAGGTCATCGGGGTCACCTCGGTGGCGTACGCGGCGGAGACGGCATCGCGGCACGCGTCCGGCACGTACCTGAAGGACCACTGCGACATCGTGCTCGACTCGAAGATCGCGGTGGGTGACGCGGAACTCCGCCTCGACGGCATCCCGGCCCCCTTCGCCCCCGCCTCCACGGTCGTCACCACGGCCCTGCTCCAGGCGGTCATGGCGACGGCCGCGGCGAACCTCGCGGACCGCGGCATCGAACCGCCGCTTCTGAGGTCGGGCAACGTGGACGGCGGCCACGAGTGGAACGCCCGGGTGCTCCGGGAGTACGCCGACCGGATCTTCTACCACCACGGCTAGCCGCGCCCGCGTCTCACGCCCCGGGCCGCCCCTGGGCGACGTCGGCCAGGTCCAGCGCGGTGGCGATCCGTACCGCGACGTCCTCCGCGTACACCGCGTCCGCCCGCTCGAACCGGCTGCGCCCCGCACCCCGCAGAAACGTCACCACGCCCAGCGTCCGCCCCCGGCTGCGCAGCACCGCGCACAGGGCGTGCACCGCGTCCGCGGGCCACTGCCGGGCCAGCGCCCACGCCCGCGCCTGCGCCGGGTCGGCGGCGCCCGCGTCGGCCCGTACGGTTCCGGCGCGCTCCACGCACTGCAGGGCGGGATGCCCCGCGTCGTACCGCGCGGGCAGTCCCGCCTTCCCGGTGAGCAGGCTGGGCCCGGGTGCCCCGGAGGGCGTCTCGGCGGCCCGCACCAGCCGTACCGGCCCCTGCGCGTCGGCCGCCCGGCCGTCCGCCACCCGGTCGATCAGGGCGTGGTCGGCGAAGCCGGCGAGCGCGAAGTCCAGGTGGATCGTGGCCGCTTCGACCGGGTTCTCGCACTCGGCGGCCGCTCGTGCGGCACGGTGGAGCTGGTTGGAGCGGAAGCGCAGCAGGGCGGCCTCCTGCTCGGTCTGCCTGGCCTCGGTGACATCTTGGAACAGCCACCCGACCCCCAGCGGAACCGGTTCCTCCGCCAGCGGTGAGGCCAGCCGCACGAAGCCGCTGCGCCAGCAGCGCCGCTTGTCGCCCTCCGCGGTCCGCACGCTCACCCAGATCTCGGCGGGCGCCGGCGGTGCGCCCTCGGCGAGCACATGGGTCAGTGCGCTCTCCAGCTCCTCCGCTCCCTGCGCGAGCAGTTCGCCGAGGGGCCGTCCCAGCACGGCCGTACGCCCCATGCCGAGTGCCCGGGCCGCGTGCGCGTTGACGACGGCGGGCCGCAGATCCGCGTCCACGAGCACCACGCCCCAGCTCGCGTCCTCGAACAGGGCCTCGCTGAGCGCGATCGACCGCTCCAGGTCGATCTGCGTGTGCACCTCGCTGAACGCGCAGTAGACCCCGGCGGGTTTTCCGTCGGGCCCGCGCACCGCCGCGGACTGGGTCCGAACCAGCACCCGGCCGCCGTCCTTCGTCAGCAGCGCGAACTCGTGCACCTGCCGCCCGGGGGCCTGCATCGCGGACATCAGCCGCGCCTCGACCTCGGCCGCGTCGGCACTGCGCACGGCCCACCCGGCGAACCCGTGCCGTCCCACCGCCTCGGCCGCCGACCAGCCGAGGATCCGCTCGGCCTCCCGGTTCCAGTGCGTCACGACCCCGTCCGCGTCGAAGGCGCACAAGGCCGCGTCCATTCCGTCGAGCAGCGCGGCGAGAAGATCCGAACCGTCCCGCTCCGGCTCGTCCGGCCCCAGCTCGTCCGTGGTCCCCCTCCGCCGGGAAGCACTCACCCGAACCCCCCTGCAGCCTGCGCGTCCGCCCATACGGCACGCTCGTCCGCTCTCTCGCCCACATTCAACTCGACCGTGACCCAGCCCACATCTCCTTCACAGAAGATTGGGCGAATTCCTTGCGCCGGTCCCTCCGTCCCGCACCGCTAGCCCTTGCTGACCGCCGCCAGGATCTCCGGCAGCCGGCGGGCCGTGCGGGGGGCCGCGAGGCGGAGGCCGAGGAGGGTGATCAGGGCGCCGTAGGCGGCGCCCGCCGGCAGCAGCAGCCAGGTCCAGTCGTCGCCGCCCGCGGTGACGTTCAGCCAGATCGTCGCCGCGATCACGGGCGCGGACAGCAGGGCCGCCGAGACCATGCCGCCCACGACGGAGATCCAGGCGAGCCCGGCCTGCCCCGGGACGACGTTCTTGTAGCCCTCCTGCGGTATCGAGTACGGGAAGCGGGCCGAGGACCAGGCGCCGGTGGCCAGCATCGCGCCGAGCAGCGCGAACGACAGTCCGAGCACTTCGGGCAGCTTCTGCCAGGCGCCGAGCAGGGCGGTCGTGGCGACGGTGACGAGGGCGGCGTACGGCAGGGTGATCAGCAGCAGGGCCAGTGCCCGGCCGCGCAGTTCGGCGTGGGCGTCGCGGGTGGAGGAGATCGTCGTCGCGACCATCCAGAACGCGGAGGTGTCCTGCCCGAACTGGTTGTACATCTGGATGCCGAGCATGCCGGCCGCGAAGCAGGCGAAGTAGACCGATCCGGTGCCCTGCAGGGCGTTGAAGACGGGCACGATCAGCCCGATGGCGAGCGAGGTCACCCACGCCGCCTTGGTCTTGGGGTCGCGCCAGACGTAGCGCAGGCTGCGCTCCGTCACCGTGCCGGTGCGGCCCTCGGGCAGCAGCCGGGACAGGCCCGTGGAGGTGCGCTCCCGGGGCCCGGGTTCGGCGGCCTGGAGCGTGGAGGAGTCCGGCGCGGTCATCAGCTTCGTCAGGCTGCGCGACCACACGGCCAGCAGTCCCGCCAGCGCCGCGGCGCTCAGGGCCAGTTGGGCGGCGCCGGCGCCGTAGGAGCCCTTGCCCATGGAGTCCACCGCGCCGATGGCGGAGGCGGGCGGCACCCAGCGCAGGACGTCGGCCGCCGGGTCCAGCCGGGACAGCCCGGCCGAACCGAGCTCGCGCGCGCCGAAGTTGACGACCTGGGCGCCGACGGCGATGACCAGCCCGCTCAGTACGGCGAGGTCGCGGCCCTTGCGGCTGGTCAGCAGCCGGGTGTTGGCGGTGGCGACGGCCCGTGCGAGCGCCACGCAGATCAGCAGGACGAGGACGACGGCGACGACCGCGGTGGCGTACGCGGCCGCCCCGTGCGCCACGGAGATCACCCCTCCGGCGGCCAGGCACAGGGTGAGCAGCGGTCCGATGCCGACCAGGGACGCCACCAGCAGGGCCCGGACGAGGGGTCCCGGGCGCAGCGGCAGCATCACCAGGCGGGTCGGGTCGAGCGTCTCGTCGCCGCTGGGGAAGAACAGCGGCATCACCGCCCAGCCGAGCGCGACGACTTCGATGCCCAGCACGGCGACGGACGCGGCGTGCGCGTTGCCGCGCAGCAGGATCAGGCCGAGCAGTTGGGTGGCGGCGAACAGCAGGGCGAGGACGAGCGAGGCGAGGTATGCGGCGCGCCGCCCGGCGGACCGCCGCAGCCCGTTCCGCAGCAGGGACAGCTTCAGCCGTACCAGGACGGTCGTCAGGCCGGTCATCGGGCGCCGCCGCCGAGCCAGTCGAGGTCGGTTCCGGCGGTGCGGCCGCCGGCGCCGACCAGTTCGAGGAACGCCTGCTGGAGGGTGGGCGCGTCGCCGCGCACGTCGGCCAGCGGGCCGTGGGCGCGGATCCGGCCGGCGGCCATGACCGCCACCCAGTCGCACAGCGACTCGACCAGCTCCATGACGTGGGAGGAGAAGACGACGGTGGCGCCGGAGGCGGTGTACCGCTCCAGGACGCCGCGGATGGTCTGCGCGGAGACCGGGTCGACGCCCTCGAACGGCTCGTCGAGGAAGAGGACTTCGGGGTTGTGGAGGAGGGCGGCGGCGAGGCCGATCTTCTTGCGCATCCCGGTGGAGTAGTCGACGACGAGCTTGTGCTGGGCGCCGGCCAGGTCGAGGACGTCCAGGAGCTGGGCGGCCCGCTTGTCGACCTCGGCGCCGGGCAGTCCGCGCAACCGGCCGATGTAGGCGAGCAGTTCGCGCCCGGACAGCCGCTCGAAGAGCCGCAGGCCCTCGGGCAGCACCCCGATGCGGGACTTCACCTGAACGGGGTCGCGCCACACGTCGTGCCCGACGACCTCGACGGTGCCGCGGTCGGGCCTGAGCAGCCCGGTGACCATGGACAGCGTGGTGGTCTTCCCGGCTCCGTTGGGCCCGACCAGCCCGATGAACCGCCCGGCGGGCAACTCGAGATCCACCCCGGCGACGGCAACGTGTTCCCCGAACCGCTTCCACAGGTCATGCACGCGTACGGCGGCGGGAGCGGTCACTGTTCCCTCGTTCATGCGAGAACCCTACGGCGCGGGGCGCCCCGTGAGGGGCGCGGGACAGTGCCTGTGTGCGGCTCCGCCGCGGCGGGGGCCCCTGTTCGAGCGAAGCCGAGAACTCGGGCGAGCGGGCGACCGCGACGGACCCGTCGTCGGCGGCGGCCCCGGAGGCCGGGCGGGCGGGACGGCGGACGGTTACCGATCCCTGCCGCACGCATACGCCAGCGGCGACACCAACTCCTCGGCATCCGGCAGCCACCGGTTCTCGGCGGTGGGCCGCCGGGCCCACTGCACGGCCCCCCGCGACCCGAACCGCGTGGGCGGCGCGGCCACGTACGCGCCCTCGCCGAGCGTGGCCAGGTCGAGCGAGGCCGGCTGCCAGCCCAGTTTGCGCAGCAGGTCCGGCACCTTCGCGGACGCGCCCGGCAGCACGAAGAACTGCATGCGCCCCCCCGGCGTCAGCGTCACCGGACCGAGCGTCAGCTCCATGCGTTCCATGCGCGCGAGCGCGAGGAAACCGGCGGTCTCCGGGACGTCGATCGCGTCGAACGTGCGCCCGGTGGGCAGCAGGATCGACGCGGTCGGCTGCTCGGACCACAGTCCGCGCGCGACGGTCGCACTGCCGGTCGCCTGCGTCGCCCAGTCGTCGTGTGCCGGGTGCGCGCCGGGCACGGGACACGCGGACTGGCCGCAGGAGCAGCGGTTCATCCCGTCGACGGCTTCCAGCCAGGTGCCGGGGAACACGTCCCAGTGACGCTCCTCGACGTAACGGACAGCGGCATCCAGGAGTGATTCGCCGCGCTGCTTCGGGATGTGGGCAGCTTCAGGGCCCGCGATGGTCTCTTCCACGATGAACTCAACTCTAGCGGTCACGCGGGGTTACGCCTCCCTGACAGGGTGCCGTTCCCCCTTCCGGGAATGCTTTTTGAGCACGTCCTTTTTATCCGACATGCGCCGGGGAGGAGCACTGTCCCCGTGGGCGGGGCGCATGGATGCACGGGTGGGGGCGCGCACGGGGAACGGCAGCGGGGGTTGGGTAACCAGGTGGGGGGTGCGGGATCAGCCTTTACCCCGGCAATCCTCGCATGTCTCGCATCAGGGGAATGTCCGCTGGGCATCGATCTTCAGGGCCGGATCTTTTCGGTGCACCGGCCACGCGGCGAACCGAGCCAGGAAGTAGGGGGTACGCCATGGCCGCCAGGCCTCTTGTCGCACGGCAGCCGAACGAACGACTGCAGGCGCTCATTCAGGAAGCGGGCTGCTCGAACGCGGGGCTCGCCCGCCGGGTGAACATGTGCGGCGCGGAGCACGGCCTCGATCTGCGCTACGACAAGACGTCCGTGGCCCGCTGGCTGCGCGGACAGCAGCCGCGGGGCCGCGCCCCGGCGATCACCGCGGAGGCGCTCGGCCGCAAGCTGGGCCGTACGGTCACGATCGACGAGATCGGCATGGCCAACGGCAAGAACCTGGCGTCGGGCGTGGGCCTGCAGTTCTCGCCGACGGTGCTCGGCGCCATCGAGCAGGTCTGCGAGCTGTGGCGCAGCGACGTCGGGCGCCGGGACTTCCTGTCGGGGTCCTCGGTCGCCGCCTCGGCGCTCGTCGAGCCGAGCCGTGACTGGCTGATCTCCGGGCCGGACCCGCAGGTCGCGCGGTCGGCCGGGCCGCGGGTGGGGCAGTCGGACGTGGACGCGGTGCGGGCGATGACGCAGGCCCTGGTCGACCTGGACCACCAGTACGGCAGCGGGCATGTGCGGCCGGTCGTCGTGCACTACCTCAACAGCGTCGTCTCCGGGCTGCTGGCCGGGTCGTACCGGGACGCGGTGGGACGCGAACTGTTCGGGTCCGTCGCGCGGTTGACGGAACTGGCGGGGTACATGGCGGTCGACACCGGGCAGCCGGGGCTCGCGCAGCGGTACTACATCCAGGCGCTGCGGCTCGCGCAGGCGGCCGGAGACCGCGGGTACGGCGGCTATGTGCTCGCCGCGTCCATGAGCCACCTCGCGGCGCAGCTCGGCAACCCGCGTGAGATCGCGCAGTTGGCGCGGGCGGCGCAGGAGGGGGCGCGGGGGCGCGTCACCCCGCGCGCGGAGGCCATGTTCTACGCGGCGGAGGCGCGCGGGCATGCGCTGATGGGCGATGTGCGGGCCACACAGATCGCGTCCGGGCGTGCGGTGACGGCGCTGGAGGCGGCCGACGCGGCGTCCGGGGACGACCCGGCGTGGATCGCGCACTTCGACGAGGCCTACCTGGCCGATGAACTGGCGCACTGTCACCGGGATCTGGGGCAGGCGGAGGCGGCGGCCCGGCGGGCGGAGGAGTCGCTGGCGGGACATCCCGAGTCACGGGCCCGGCGGCGGGCGATCGGCCTGGTGCTGCTCGCCACCGCGCAGGTGCAGCAGCGGGAGGTGGAGCAGGCGTGCCACACCGGGTTGAAGGCCGTGGAACTGCTCGGCACGCTGCGGTCCAGCCGGGGGGCGGAGTATCTGGACGACCTGCAGCAGCGGTTGGAGCCGTACCGGGAGGAGGCCGTGGTGCGGGAGTTCGGGGCGCGGTTGGAGCTGGCGGCGGCGTGATGCCTCCGGCGGCTGCGGAAGCCTGCCCGGCGGCGGTTGTCTGACGTACCCGGGGTTGCGGGCGCCGTCGCGGGGCTTCGCCCCGGGCCCCGGGGGCGATCGTCGCTGGGGTGGCCGGTGGCTTGTTGGTGCGGGTTGTTGGGTGGCTGGGCGCGCAGTTCCCCGCGCCCCTTGGGGGGCTGTCCGGCGGTTGTGTGACGTAGCCGGGGTTGCGGGCGCCGTCGCGGGGCTTCGCCCCGGGCCCCGGGGGCGATCGCCGCTGGGGTGGCCGGTGGCTTGGTGCGGGTTGTTGGGTGGCTGGGCGCGCAGTTCCCCGCGCCCCTTGGGGGCTTGGCGTGCGCGGTGGTTGTGGGACGTGGCCGGGGTCGGGGTGCCGGCGGCGGGGGTCCACGCCGGGTCCGGAGTGTGCCGCAGGAGTGACGGATGTCTCGTTCGTGCGGGTTCGTGGCTGGTCGCGCCCTTGTGGTGGGGCCGCATGTCGATACGGCCCCGCGTCCCTGCGGGGTGCTCCGCCCTGTCCGGCGTAGCACCCGTCATGGGGACCCGGTAGCGTGAGCCGACGATTCCGAAGGTCCCCCATTCGTAGGAGTCCCGGTGACGCAGAGTGGACAGGGCGAGGAGCCCTCGGCGCGGCCCGCGCGCGAAGGCATCGTGCTGCCCTCCGACGGCGGCGCGCCCCTGCTGCCGGGCCGGTCGGGCGGAGTGAACGGTTCCATATCCCCCGCTCCCGCACCTGCGCCCGGCCCGGCCGGCGGGCAGGCCTGGGGGCAGCCGTGGGGGCCGGGGCAGGCTGCCCAGAACCAGAACCAGCACCAGACCCCGCACCACGACCAGCACCAGCAGTGGGGAGCGCAGCCGTCCTGGGACGGGGCGGACCCGCGCTCGGCCTGGGGTCAGCAGCCGCCGTCCGGCACGGGACAGCCGCTGCCCGGGCAGCAGAGCGCCGGTGCCGGACCCCTGCCCCCGGCGGCCGGCTCCGCCGACGAGGGCGCCACGCAGTACCTGCCGCCCGTCGCCGCCGCCCCGAACGAGGCCGCGACCCAGTACATACCCCCGGTGGCCGCCTCCCCCGACGAGGGCGCCACCCAGTACATCCCGCCGGTGGGCCCGGGCGCGCTGCCCCCGGAGATGCCCGCGGACCAGGCGACCCAGGTCCTCGGCCGGGCCGCAGCCGGTCCGCTGCCGCCCGCCGCCGACCCCGACGCGCAGGCCACGCAGTACCTTCCGCCCGTGCCCGGGCAGCCGTACGCCGTGCGGCCCGGGGCGCCCGGGCAGGCGCCGCCGTCCGAGTTCGAGAACCTCTTCCGTGACGGCGCGGGCGGGGGCCCCGAGGCCACCCGGCATCTGCCGCCGTTCGACGGCGCGGGCGCCCCCGGCGCACCCGCGGGCGTCGGCGCCGACCAGGGCGGCGGCCGTACCCGCTCGCGCGTCCCCCTCATCGCCGGCATCGGCGTCTGCATCGTCGCCCTCGGGATCGGGGCCGGCGCCATGCTGAGCGGCGGCGGCAGCGACGGCAAGACCGACAACAGCAAGTCCGTCGCCGCGACCGGGCCCGCCCCGGACGCCTCGCAGTCGGGTGCCGCCGACCCGGCCCGGGCGCAGGCCGCCGCCCTGGACAAGCTCCTGGCCGACAGCGGAAACAGCCGCGGCGCGGTGATCAGGGCGGTCGCCAACGTCAAGGCGTGCCAGAACCTCGACCAGTCGGCCGGTGATCTGCGGGACGCGGCCCGGCAGCGCAACGACCTGGTCACCCGGCTGTCCGGACTCCAGGTCGACAGGCTGCCCGACCATGCCGCGCTGACCACCGCGCTCACCAGCGCCTGGAAGGCGTCCGCGTCCGCCGACACCCACTACGCGGCCTGGGCCGACCAGGTCTCGGGCAAGAAGGGCTGCAAGAAGGGCCAGGCGCGCGTCACCCCCCAGGCCCAGGCGGGCAACCGGGACAGCGGCACGGCCAGCGCCCAGAAGGCCAAGGCCGCGCGGCTGTGGAACGTCATCGCGCAGAAGTACGGGCTGACCGAGCGCCAGCCGACCCAGCTCTGAGCACGGCGGTGGGGGGGGGGGGGGGGGGGGGGGGGGGGGGGGGGGGGGGGGGGGGGGGGGGGGGGGGGGGGGGGGGGGGGGAGGGGGTGTTTGGTGGTCGGTTGTTTTTTTTCGTTCGCCTGCCGTGGCC
>NZ_JBVHTR010000002.1:53974-126695 GCF_055565775.1 Streptomyces sp. NPDC028331
CAGGAGAACACACGCGCTACAGGCAACCACCCCCCCCCCCCCCCCCCCCCCACCCCCCCCCCCCCCCCCCCCCCCCCCCCCCCCCCCCCCCACCCCTGCCGGCCGGGAGGGTGCGTGCGGCCGCGCCCTCCTCGCTACTCGCTGTCCGTGCTCTCCAGCGTCTTCGACACGTTCACGAAGCCCTTGCGCGCGGCCACCAGCCGCCCGTCGCGCACGGCCTGGAAGGTGACCTCGGAGTTGACCAGGCGGGGGAAGTCGACGACCGCGGTCAGGTCCTGGAAGCGCCAGCGCAGGGGCGGGGTGAGACCGCCGGTGTCGACCTTCACGCCGTTGTCGAGGGCCGCGCGGATCGTCCGGGCGGACACCTCGCCGTTGCCGAGCGACTCGACGACCTGCTTCAGGACCGTGTACGCGATCCACGTGGTCTGCACGCCCGCGTCCGCCGGATCGATCCGGTTGTCGTCGAAGGCCTGCTCCCTGATCACTTCCTTCATCGGGTTCCAGCGCGGGTCCGACGCCTCCGGGTACCAGCCGGTGACGTACGCGTCCTCGTAGGGGCCCGAGCCGCCGCCGGAGGCGTCGACCACCGACTGGTCGACGCTGCCGAGCACGGACGCGGTGCGCACCGGCGGGAAGCCGGCGCTGAGGCGGCGGAAGGAGTCCATGAAGGTCCCGGTGCGCTCGTCGAGCGCCGGCACCACGCACCCCTTCTTCCCGGGGTCCGCCGTCGCCGCCCGCAGCGCCTGCCGTGCCTGGTCGTCGAGGGCGGTGGCGTCCTCGGCGGCGCGCACGTCGCTGGCCGGGGCGTGGTGCGCCGCCTTCAGCCCGGCGTCCAGCAGCAGGGGCAGCTCGTCGCCGGCGACGGTGTCGGGGCGCACCAGGGCGATGTCGCCGCAGGTCTTGCCCAGCTCCTCGCCGAGGCCGGCCAGCAGCGCGGGCTGGCCGCCGTTGACGGGGTAGGACAGCACGCTCTTGAACTCGTCGTCGGTCAGGCCGTAGCCGCCGACGTAGGGGATGCCCGCCGACTCCAGCGGGGAGAGGAAGGAGCTGGCGTACTGGCTGTAGGAGCCGACGACCGCGACGGCGTGCTCCTTCACGGCGCGCCGGGCGCATTTCGCGGCGTCCACGTAGTCGTTGTGGTCGTTGCAGGTCAGGACCTCGAGCTTGCGGCCGCCCAGGCCGCCGTGGGCGTTGACCCAGCGCGCGTAGGCCTGCGCCATCGCCGGCATGCCCGGCTTGTTGGTCGCCGACGTGTCGTCGGGTGCCCAGGTCATGACGGTCACGTGATCGTCCCCGGAACCCCCCGTGGTACCGGGGACGACCCCGCAGGCGACCGCTATCGACGCACAGGCCACCAGTGCGCCCGCGGACAGCAGGACGGTCCTGACGCGGGGAGTCGCTCTCTTACGGACGGGGTCCGGAACGCGGGGGCGGGTGGAGGAGGGGCTGGTGCGTCGCCTGCCGGTCATGGACACGCACGATTCCCTCACACCACTAACCCTCGTGTGACCGCTGGTCAACGACAGGTGACACAGGAGTGAATTGCGGGGGCCGGTGATCCCTATTTCACAGGGAACGTACGATCGATGACCGTGCAAGGTTCGGAGAACTCTTCCCGTCGCGGTCGTCGCTCATCCACCATGGGCCGCATGCCACTCAATGACATGCCGTGGTGGCGCTGGCGCAGCAATGTGCGCTCCGCGCTGCACATGCTCTCCGATCCCGTGTTCCAGCGGGACGTATGGCTCGCCGGGGTCGAAGGGTACGGCGACGTCACCGACGCCGTGTACCGCCTGGTCGAGGACACCTGGCTGGACAACTGGTCGGCCGAGAAGTACGTCGGCACGATCTTCCGGGACTCCCAGGAGGCGGCCCTGGTCGACACCGCCGTACTGCGCGTGCTGCGGATCATGCACCAGGTGGGGCCGGACGCGCCGGTGGACGCCTACCTCAACCACCAGGCGTGGCCGGAGGCGGTGCGCGCGGCACGGGACGCCCACGTACGGCTCTCGGTGGCCGACGGGGAGGACCCGGACGCACCGCCGCGCACGCTCGAGGTGCTGCGGATCCTGACCAGGAGCGCGTAGTCCCCGCCGCCCCGGGCCGTCCGGGTGGCGGGACGGCGGTCCACGCGGGCCCGCGGACATGAGACCCTGGCGGGCATGAACGAGCAGTCCACCCGCGTCCCGGCCCCGGCCGACCAGTACGTCCTCACCCTCTCCTGCCCGGACAAGCAGGGAATCGTGCACGCCGTGTCGAGCTACCTGTTCATGACCGGCTGCAACATCGTCGACAGCCAGCAGTTCGGCGACCAGGACTCGGGACTGTTCTTCATGCGGGTCCACTTCTCCGCCGAGGCCCCGGTGACCGTGGACAAGCTGCGCGCGAGCTTCGCGGCGATCGGCGACTCCTTCCAGATGGACTGGCAGATCCACCGGGCCGACGAGAAGATGCGTGTCGTCCTCATGGTCAGCAGGTTCGGCCACTGCCTGAACGACCTGCTCTTCCGCGCCCGGATCGGCGCGCTGCCCGTCGAGATCGCGGCCGTGGTCTCCAACCACACGGACTTCGCCGAGCTGGTGGGCTCGTACAACATTCCCTTCCACCACATCCCGGTGACGAAGGACACCAAGCCGGAGGCCGAGGCGCGGCTGCTGGAGCTGGTGCGCGAGCTGGACGTCGAGCTGGTGGTCCTGGCCCGCTACATGCAGGTGCTCTCGGACGACCTGTGCAAGCAGCTCAGCGGCAGGATCATCAACATCCACCACTCCTTCCTGCCGAGCTTCAAGGGCGCCAAGCCCTACCACCAGGCCCATGCGCGCGGTGTGAAGCTGATCGGCGCGACCGCGCACTACGTGACGGCCGACCTCGACGAGGGCCCGATCATCGAGCAGGAGGTCGAGCGGGTCGGCCACGACGTCACCCCGGACCAGCTCGTGGCGATCGGGCGGGACGTGGAGTGCCAGGCGCTGGCCCGCGCGGTGAAGTGGCACGCGGAGCGGCGCATCCTGCTGAACGGCCGCCGCACGGTGGTCTTCGCGTAGGGGCCTCAGGCTCCGCTACATCCGGCTCAGGGACGCCGCCGCGAAGAGCACGTCCCTGATCGCCTCCCGGTCGCCGACCTGACCCGCCGCCGTCTCCTGCGGCGGCACATGTCCGGCGGCCAGGCGGCAGAACTCCACCCCGTCGAGCGCCACGTGCGCCACCTCCTGCTCGGCGGAGGCCACCGCACCGGGGGAGTCCAGCGGGATCAGCCACTCGCCGCCGCCCAGGCCCTCGATCTCCAGGCGCAGGCTGCGCCCGGGCTCGCCCGCCGGGACGAGGTGCCGGCCGCCGCGGGGAGGCGCGACGAGCCCGGCGCGCCGCCGGGCGGCCAGCACGAGCGGCAGCATGCGCACCGCCAGGTCGAACATCTGGTGCAGGTGGCGCGGCGCCGGCGGGTCGTAGGGATAGTCGACGGCGTTCGCGATGTCCTCCGCGTGGACCCAGCACTCGAAGGCCCGGTCCAGCATCGCGTCGTGCAGCGACAGCCCGAAGACGCCGTACGACACCGGGACCGCGCCGCGGGTGTCGTCGGTCAGGGACACCGTCCTGACGAGCTGGTGGGCCTGGTCGCGCCACGGGACGCGGATGGAGCGGGTCGGCGGGAAGTGGGAGGCGCCCCAGTACGCCTCCGTGCGCCCCTCGGGACTGCCGTCGTCCCCGGCGGTGTCCCCGAGGGGGTCGTCCAGTCCGAGCGCCACCGCGACCAGTCCGTCGACGCAGAGCAGATGGGCGATCACCCCCGCCACGGTCGTACGGCGGCTGGCCGATCCCCTCCCGTCGAACCACCGCAGCCTGACCGGGGCGTGCCACTCGGCGTCGCCGATGTCCTGCAGCAGGGCGTCCAGGCGCGCGGCCTCCGCGTCGTAGGGGGCCGCCCACTCCGGCACCGGGATGCGCGGCGGGCGCCGGCCGAGGCAGCTCGCCAGGACCCGGGTGCGCAGAGCGGGGTCGAGATCGAGACTCTCGGGCCGCTGCAACAGCCCGACGGCCCTCCGCAGCCGCCGCGCCTCCTCCGCGCACGCATCGCAGCCACCGAGGTGCGCCTCCACCGCGGCGGTCTCCTCCGGGGAGCAGGCGGACAGCGCCCAGGCGCCGAGCAGCGACTTCAGCACCCGGTGCCCGAGCGGGGCGGCCCCGGCCTCGGGCGCCGCGCCGGCGGCCAGCGGCCCCCGGGCCACTTCGGCCATCTGGCGCTCGCCGGCGCCGCCGGGTGCGCCCCGCCCGTCGTACCGCTCCTGGGGGCCGTGGCCGTCGAACTCCTCGCGCCCCCGGGAGCGCTCCGCCCCGCTCACCACGCACCCTCCGTTTCCGGCGGTGTGCCCGAGGGCCGCGTCTCGTGGGCGGTGGCGAGGAGCTGGAGGCCGAGGCGGAGCCGGCGGCGGGCCTCGTCCTGGGTGATGCCGAGGTCGGCGGCGGTCTGGCGGTAGTCCCGGCGCTGGAAGTAGGCGCGCTCCAGGGCGGCGCGCAGCGGCACCGGCATGGAGGTGACGATGTAGTCCGCGCGGGCCGCGACCGAGGCCTGGCGCACCCTGCGCTCCAGGTCCTCGGCCGTGCCCCGGCCGTCCCGTGCCAGCGCGGCGGTCTCGGTGGCGCGCAGCCTCTCGACGGCGAGCCGACGGGTCAGCGCGGCGACCCAGGTCCGCAGCGGCCCCTGCTTGGGGTCGTAGGCCTCGGGGTTCTCCCAGACGTGGACGAACACCTCGCGTGTGATGCCGTCGGCGGCCTCCTCGTCCCCGAGGACCCGGTGGGCGAGGCCGTGCACCAGCGACGCGAACCGGTCGTAGCACTCGCCGAGCGCGGCGGCCTCACCCCGGGCGAGCCGCTGCTGCATCCTGCGGTCCCACCGGGGCGGTGCGTCCTTCTTCGCCATGCGGCCCCCTCGTCCCCGGACGCGCCCTGCGCTCCGTTCCGGTTCAGCCTGTGCCCCCCACGCCTTCGAATGTA
Organism: Streptomyces sp. NPDC028331; assembly: GCF_055565775.1. Classification (NCBI taxonomy): domain Bacteria; kingdom Bacillati; phylum Actinomycetota; class Actinomycetes; order Kitasatosporales; family Streptomycetaceae; genus Streptomyces; species Streptomyces sp. NPDC028331. The sequence goes on from NZ_JBVHTR010000002.1 coordinate 58,964, forward strand.
GTCGGCACATCGGACGACGCACGCCCCTTTGTGGCAATGTGCGCCCCTCGGCGAGCCGCAGATGGTAGAGGGCGGTTCCGTGGTGCCGTGCGGGGCGCAGGGGCGCCTACCCGGTCGGCCACAGAACAGACTTGAACGAACGAGACCGTTGTCGATTGAAATGGCTCATCTCCTACCCAATTTCGATCGGCAGTTCGGTGTTTCATGGGAGGGGGTTCGGGCAGCCGCGCCGAAAGGAAGCGTAGGGACCGCTTCCGTTTTCATGGACGGCGCGGGCAGGCGGGAGGCGTGCGGTGACGCTCACAGTGACCGGTGAAGAGTGCGGCGGGTGGACCGTGCTGCAAGTGGCGGGCGAACTGGACCTGGTGACGTCACCGGTGCTGCGGCAGCGGGTGCACGACGCGGTGGCGGACGGCCGGCACCGCCTGGTGCTCGACCTCTCCCAGGTGGTGTTCTGCGACTCCAGCGGCGTCGGTGTGCTGGTCGCCGCCCGAAGACTGCTCCGCTCCTGCCGGGGCCGGCTCCGCATCGTGCTGCCCGGGCACGGCGCACCCGACGGCACGCACGTCAACCGGGTCCTCGCCGCCCTCGGCGTCCGCCGCCTCTTCGACGTGCACCCGGACCTCGGCTCGGCCACCGACGACACCTCGCGTCCGCTCCCGGCCTGACCGCACGCCACGGCCCGGCCTGACCGCACGCCACTGCCCGGCCCGAGCGCACGCCGCCGCCCGACGGGACCCCACGCCACCGCCCGACCTGACCGCACGGGACGGCACGGCACCGCGCGGTGTGAGCGCGGGCACACCACGGCGGCGGAACGTTGCAGGACAGCCACACTGTTGTCCCGGAATTCCTGCGGTCTTGGTACAACCGTCGTTTTCCGTCTCTCCGCAAGCCTCCCGCGTCGTACGCTCCGTGCCGGATACACCCCCGATGTGATGTAAGGCGGCCCGAAACACCATGGTCAGCACCGAGTACGAGCGCAGGATCGCCGCCCGGTTCGCCGGCTTCGACCAGGACGGCAACGGCTACATCGACCGCGCGGACTTCAGCGCGGCGGCCAAGGCGGTCCTCACCGAGTTCGGCACCGCGGCCCGGTCCGACCAGGGGCAGGCCCTGTACGCCGGGAGTGAGGCGTTCTGGCAGGGCATGGCCGGGATAGCGGACCGGGACGGCGACCAGCGCATCACCCGCGAGGAGTTCGTGGGCGGCGCGGTGAAGCGGCTGCGGGACAACCCCGAGCGGTTCGCGGAGATCGCCCGTCCCTTCCTGCACGCGGCGCTCGCCGTGGCGGACGGCGACCGCGACGGCGCCGCCACGATCGCCGAGACCGCCCGCGCCCTGAAGGCCCTCGGCGTACCGGAGGAGACCGCCCGGGCGGTGGCGACGGCACTCGACACGGACGGGGACGGCAAGGTCGGCGAGAGCGAGATCGTCTCCGCGTTCGCCCGCTACTTCACGGTCCCGGAGTAGCCCCGGAGGCCTCGGAGCCCGAGTAGCGCTCCCGCAGTTCGTACTTGAGCACCTTCCGCAGGGTCTCCCCCCGCGGAAGGGCCTCCACCACCTCGAGCTGCTCCGGCAGCTTGTGCACGGACAGTCCCGCCGCCCGCAGGTACGAGGCGACGGCGGAGAGCGTCAGCTTCTCGGCGTCCGGCGGCTGTTCGACCACCGCGCACACCCGCTCCCCGCGCGCCTCGTCCGGCAGCCCGATCACCGCGACGTCCTGCACCGCGGGGTGGGTGTGCAGCAGGTCCTCGATCTCCTTGGCGGAGATGTTCTCGCCCTTGCGGATGATGACGTCCTTGCGGCGCCCGGTCAGCACCAGGTGACCGCTGTCGGTGAGACGCCCCAGGTCCCCGGTGCGCAGGAACCCGTCCTCGTCGAACGCCTCCGCCGTCTGCGCCGGATCCAGATACCCCTGGCACACGGCCTCTCCCCGCAGCCGTACCTCCCCGTCGACGACGCGTATCTCCATCCCCTCGGGCGGCCGCCCCTCCGTCGTCGCCAGGTTCTCGGGGGTGTCCTCCGGGTCCCCCATGGTGATCATCGGGACCTCGGTCATGCCGTACCCGTGGGTGAGCTGCACGCCCATCTCCCGCCTGACGGCGTGGTAGATCTCCGGCGGCTTGGGCGCGCCGCCCCCCGCCAGCAGCCGCAGGCTGGGGATGACCGGCACCCCGGGCTGCTTGCGCTGCTCGGTCAGGAACATCGAGTAGAAGGCCGTCGACCCGCCGGCCACCGTCACCCCGTGCCGGCGGTACTCCTCCAGCGCGTCCGGCAGCGCGAACTGCTCGAACATCACCGCCGGGAAGCCGTACAGCAGCAGCATCACCGTGTAGTCGGGCCCCGCGATGTGGGCGTACGGGAACGCCATCGAGCCCACGTCGTCCTCGGTGAGCCGCAGCGCGTGCGCGAGGCACGACCCGCCCGCGATCAGCGAACGGTCGGTGTGCAGGACGCCCTTGGGTGCCGAGGTCGTCCCCGAGGTCCAGTAGATCCAGCGCACGGAGGTCCCCTCGGCGGGCGGCGGGGGCAGCACGGCCGGGTCTCCCTCGGGGAGGTCGTCGTACGCCTCGAAGACGCCCTTCGCGCCGAGCCGCCGGGCCATCTCCGTGTGGTCGTGGCCGCGCCAGACCCCCGGTACGGCGAAGAACTCCGCCTTCGACTCCCTGAGGGCGAAGCCGACCTCCCGGTCCCGGTAGAAGGGGATGACCGGGGACTGCACGGCGCCGAGGCGGGCCAGGGCGAAGGACAGCAGGGCGGTCTCGATCCGGGTGGGCAACTGCCAGGCGACGACCGTGCCGGGGCGCACGCCCATGCCGTACAGGCCGGCCGCGACGCGCTCGGCCCGCGTGCGCAGTTCGCCGAAGGTGAGGACCCGGTCCTCCTGGAGCAGGACCGGGCGGTCGGGGCTGAGTCCGGCGCGGCCGGCCACCAGGTCCCACAGCGTGCGGGCGGAGCTCAGGGAGTGCGGGGTCTCGTTCACGGGTGCCCCCTGCTTGGCTGACGAGTCGTCAGGTGTCATGCTATCTGACGGACCATCAGATGAGCAGTGCCCGGAACGAGCACCGTTCGGCGGAGGGGACCCCATGGCGACCGAACTGCCCCGCATCGTCAGCGTCGACGACCACGTGATCGAGCCCGCCCACCTCTTTCAGACCTGGCTGCCGGCGAAGTACCGCGAGCGGGGCCCGCAGCCGCTGACCGCCGGGATCGGGGAACTGGCCTACGTCGGCGGGAAGTACCAGATCACCATGGACCCGGAGGGGCCGCCGACGGACTGGTGGATCTACGAGGACCTGAAGTTCCCGTACAAGCGGAACATCGCCGCCGTCGGCTTCGACCGGGACGAGATGACCCTGGAGGGGATCACCCGCGAGCAGATGCGCCCCGGCTGCTGGGACCCGGCCGAGCGGCTGAAGGACATGGACCTCAACCACGTCGAGGCGAGCCTCTGCTTCCCGACCTTCCCCCGCTTCTGCGGGCAGACCTTCGCCGAGGCGCACGACAAGGAGGTCGCCCTCGCCTGTGTCCGCGCCTACAACGACTGGATGGTCCAGGAGTGGTGCGGGGACAGCGGCGGCCGGCTCATCCCGCTGTGCCTGGTCCCGCTGTGGGACGTCGAACTGGCCGTCGCCGAGATCCGGCGCAACGCCGCGCGCGGGGTACGGGCCGTGACCTTCTCGGAGATCCCCACCCACCTCGGGCTGCCGTCCATCCACTCCGGCTACTGGGACCCGTTCTTCGCCGTCTGCCAGGAGACCGGGACGGTCGTCAACATGCACATCGGCAGCAGCTCGCAGATGCCCGCCGCCTCCCCGGACGCCCCGCCGGCCGTCCAGGCGTCGCTCAGCTTCAACAACGCCATGGCCTCGATGATGGACTACCTCTTCAGCGGGGTGCTGGTGCGGTTCCCGCGGCTCACACTCGCCTACTCCGAGGGCCAGATGGGCTGGATCCCGTACGCCCTGGAGCGCGCCGACGACGTCTGGGAGGAGCACCGTGCCTGGGGCGGGGTCAGGGACCTGATCCCCGAGCCGCCGTCGACGTACTACTACCGGCAGATCTTCTGCTGCTTCTTCCGCGACAAGCACGGCGTCGCGTCCCTCGACGTGGTCGGCCGGGACAACGCCACCTTCGAGACCGACTACCCGCACGTCGACTCGACCTTCCCGCACACCAAGGAGGTCGCCCTCGACCATGTGAAGGGCCTGGACGACGAGACGATCCACAAGCTGATGCGGGGCAACGCGATCCGCATGCTCGGCCTGGACCTGGACCTGGACCGGGACACGGACCTGGACCCGGACCTGGACCGCTAGTGGATCTGTCGTACACGCCCGAGGAGGAGGAGTTCCGGGCGCGGCTGCGGGAGTGGCTCGGCAAGGTGCTGCCGACGCTGCCGCCGAAGCCGTCCCCGGACGACTGGCCCGCGCGCCGGGCGTACGACCTGGGCTGGCAGCGGATGCTGTACGACGCCGGGTACGCGGACGTGCACTGGGACGCCTCGCCGACGCTGCGGCTGATCTTCCTGGAGGAGACCGAGCGGGCGGGCGCGCCCTATGTGGGGGCGGGCTTCGTCGGGCTGCTGCACGCCGGGCCGACCATCGCCGCCGAGGGCACGCCCGAGCAGCGGGCGCGCTGGCTGCCGCCGATCCTGCGCGGCGAGGAGGCGTGGTGCCAGGGGTTCAGCGAACCGGACGCCGGCTCCGACCTCGCCGCGCTGCGCACCCGCGCGCGCAGGGACGGCGGCGACTACGTGGTGAGCGGATCCAAGATCTGGACCTCGCACGCCGAGGTCGCCGACTGGTGCGAACTGCTGGTGCGGACCGACCCCGACGCGCCGAAGCACCGGGGCATCACCTGGCTCGCCATGCCCATGGACGCGCCGGGCGTCACCGTGCGGCCGCTGCGGACGCTCGCCGGGTCCGCGGAGTTCGCGCAGGTGTTCCTCGACGAGGTGCGGGTGCCGGTCGCCAACCGGGTCGGCGCCGAGAACGACGGCTGGCGCGTGACCATGGTGACGCTCTCCTTCGAACGCGGCACGGCGTTCGTGGGGGAGGTGGTGGCGTGCCGCCGCGTGCTCGGCGAACTCGCCCGGGAGGCGCGGGGCAACGGCCGCTGGGGCGACCCCGCGCTGCGGCGGCGGCTGGGCCGGCTGAACGCCGAGTTCCGTGCCCTGTGGCGGCTCACGCAGTGGAACGTGAGCGAGGCGGAGAGCACGGGCGGGGTGCCGGGCGTGGGCGGCTCGGTCTTCAAACTGAGGTACTCGCACGCGCGTCAGGAGCTGTACGACACCGCGGCCGAGGTGCTGGGACCCGAGTCCCTGGATCTCGGCCGCCCGTGGGTCCTGGACCGGCTGTCGTCCCTCTCCTACACGATCGCGGCCGGCACCTCGCAGATCCAGCGGAACATCGTGGCCGAACGCGTTCTCGGGCTGCCGAAGGGACGGTGACACGGCCGTGCGCTTCCAACCGACCGCCGACCAGCGGGCCTTGCAGGCGGGCGTGCGCGACCTGCTCGGGGGCCGCTTCGGCCGGGACGCGCTGCGGGCCGCCGTGGACCGGCCCGGTGTGCTCGACCGCGGGCTGTGGCGGGAGCTGGGCGAGGCGGGCTTCTTCGCGCTGCGGCTGCCGGAGGCGGACGGCGGGGTCGGCCTCGGCCTGCCCGAGGCGGTCCTGGCCTTCGAGGAGGCCGGCCGCGCGCTGCTGCCCGGCCCGCTGGTGGCCACCCACCTCGCGGCCGGCGTGGTGCCGGGCGCGGCGAGCGGGGAGACTCTGGTCACGGCGGTGTACGGCGGCCTCGTGGAGTGGCTGGGGGAGGCGGACGTCGTCCGCGGCGAGGCGACCGGCGCCGTGCCGCTGGCGTCGGTGGACCCGCTGACGCCCGTGCACCGGGTCGCCCGGGCCGCCGACGGCAGCGGGCCCGAGCCCGTCGCCGAACGCGGCGAACCGGGCCCCGTCGCCGTCCTCCTCACCGCCGCCGAACAGCTCGGCGGCGCGGCACGGACCTGCGAGCTGGCGGTGGAGCACGCGCGGACCCGGGAGCAGTTCGGACAGCCGATCGGGGCCTTCCAGGCGGTCAAACACCTGTGCGCCGAGAGTCTGGTGCGGGTGGAGACGGCGCGCGCCGCCGTGTACGCCGCCGCCGTCACCGCCGACCCCCTCGACATCGCCGCGGCCCGCCTGCTCGCCGACGAGGCGGCCGTCCGCTGCGCCCGCGACTGCCTGCAGGTGCACGGCGGCATGGGCTTCACCTGGGAGGCGGAGGTCCATCTGCATCTGAAGCGTGCATGGGTACGGACCCAGCGTATGGGTTCGAGCACACATAGTGAGGAAGTGCTCGCGACGGACCTGCTCCGAGGGTCGGCCTAGGGGGCCATGAGCAGGGCTTCTTCGCTGTGGCCGGGTCCGGATGTCGCGGATTGTGGCAATCCGGAATCACTGAGCGTTGATACCGGGTTGTGTCCTACGCGTGACTTGTCACGGGGTGGAGTCGCGGGAGGGCTCCGGTACCTTGTGTGGGATGCGAGCGGTTCTGAGCCCGATCCACCACGGTGCGGCCCCTGAGGCGGTGCCGGATCCGGCGATGCGTGCCGTTCGTGCGGCAGGGCGGACCGTCGTGCCTGCCTGTTCGACTCACCGTGGCAAGCGTCGCACAGTATGGCGTACGCGTACTCCTTCGCGCTGGAATATGCCCGAAGCGCTTGTTGGGGTGACTGTACGTCAACCATGCTGTCATGCAAGGGAATCACGGTCCGTGATCCTGGTTCCTGCCATGCAGACGATGACCACGATCGTGGCCCTTGTGCGGCCCGAGGCGATGTGTCCGCCGGTTCGGATGGTGTGAGCGGTGCAGGTGCTTCAAGTGCAGCTGGAGATCCGGCCCGACCCCGCTGAAGTGGGTCGGGCCCGGCGGTGGACGCGCTCGCGTCTCGCCGGGTCGGGCATAGCGGCGGACGAACCGCTGGCCGAGACGCTGATCCTGCTCGTCTCGGAACTGGTCACCAACGCCGTGGTGCACACCGGTTGCCCCGCCGTGCTGCGCCTGCTGCTGACCGGCGCGTGCGACGACCCCTCCGGCACCCCCGCCGGGACCGTCCGTCTGGAGGTCGCCGACGCCAGCGCCCGCCCGCCGCAGCCCCGGCACGCGGGGGGTGAGGAGACCGGCGGCCGCGGCCTGGAGCTGGTCGACGGGCTCGCCGACCGCTGGGGCTGGGACGCCGAGGGCGCGGGCAAGCGCATCTGGTGCGAGGTGGACCGCTGCACGCCCTCGGTCGCGGACGGCACGGCGGTGTGCGGCACGGAGGTGGCGGCCTGCGGGGTGGAGGCGGTGCCCCGGTTCGCGTACGGCGTGCTGTGACGGGTGTGACCGAGCCGTAGGGCGGGGTGTGGCCGAACCGGATCCGGTGTCCGTACCGGGTGCCGGTGCATGCGCCTGGGCAGGAGCGGCACGACGGTCGCCCGGACCCGGCCGACTGGAGTGGATCGTGGTCGAGTGCGCCCGGGTGTGCTTCCGCGCGCGCCGTCATATTAAGGGCGTACGTGATGAATTGCCGAGCTGCTGTTGACGGCACGTGTCCGTTTGATCACGCTTGTGTTCGGCGATCCGCCGTGAGGGGACGCCGAGGACTCGCGTGACGGGAGCCCTCGACGAGTGCGGATCGTGCTTCGGCACCGGCTCCTTGCGGGGCCGGACGGTCCTGAGGGGCCGTCCGGAGGGCAGGCGGACACGCCGAAAGGGCCGGTGGCGCGTCGTGTCGCGTTCGGGGCGAGGTGGGGGCCTCGCGCTCGAGCGCCGTCGAGAGCCGGGGGGCGCGCCGCCGGCCGCATCCGGCCCGTCTCCGGCTCTCAGAGGACGGCCACCGGTGCCACGGGGCCGCCCGTGCCGCCGACGAACGGTTCGGGTGTCGCGGACAGCAGGAAGGCGTAGCGCCCCTCTTCTCCACAGGCTGTGGACAACTCCTCGAGATTCCAGTTCTGCCCCTGCGGCATCCCCATCTCCACCAGATGGAGGGCGTGCACGGGCAGCCACAGGTCCTCGATCTCGGGGGGAAAGACCTCGAAGGTGAGGGTGTCGTTCGCCACGGCCGCCACATCGCGCGCGTGGAACCACTCCGGGGTCCGCACGGACAGCCCCGGCGACGGATACCCGTAGGCCTGCCTGTCGCCGGAGAGGTAGGTGCGGATCTGCCCGGTCCGCACGAGGACGATGTCGCCCGCCCGCACGCGCGTCCCGGCGAACTCCTCGGCGGCGTCCAGATCCTCCGGTGTGACCGCGTACGAACCCTCGAGCCGCTCCCGGCCGAGCGCGCGGGGGAGGTCGAGGAGCACCCCGCGGGAGACGATGTGCCGCGGCTTGTCGATCCCGCTGAACGCGGCGCCGCCGTGCGGTGTGACCGTGCCGGCCGGGCGGCCGTTGTAGAGCCTGCCGGAGTGCGACGCGTGCGCAAGCGCGTCCCAGTGGGTGGCCGCCTGGAGCCCCATGGTCACGGCGTCGTCGCTGCACGCGACCGTGCCCGGCCCGAAGATCTCCTGGTTGATCTGCACCATCACGTGCAGCGGATTGACCCGCCCCGGGATGACGCCGGTCTGCACTCCGTCCTGCCGGAGCGGGAGGGCGAGCGGAACCCGGCGCCCGCTGCGCACACAGGCGGCGGCCTCGCGGACCACCCGGTCGGTGACGAGGTTCAGCGTCCCGATCTCGTCGTCCTGGCCCCAACGCCCCCAGTTGTTCACGCGCTTCGCGATCTCGTGGAACTCGGCGGGCAGCGACATCGGTCCTCCCGGGGGCTTGTCCTGCCGTATCTGACGAGCCGTAGAATCCGACTGCCGACGAATCTAACGATCCGTCAGAAGCTCTGGAAGAGGAAGGGCAGGGGTGAGCATGGCGAACTTCCTGGCGGGCAAGGTCGTCGCCGTGACGGGCGGGGGCCGGGGCATCGGGCGGGCGGTGGCGCTGGCCGCGGCGGCGGAGGGGGCACGGGTCGTCGTCAACGACCACGGGGTCTCCATCGACGGCGCCTCCCCCACCAGCGAGGTCGCCGACGCCGTGGTCAAGGAGATCGAGGGGGCGGGCGGGGAGGCCGTCGCGGTCGCCGACGACATCTCCACGATGGCGGGCGGGCAGCGGGTCGTCGACCAGGCGCTCACGGCGTACGGCCGCCTGGACGGGGTGGTGTGCGTGGCGGGCATCCTGCGCGAACGGATGCTGTTCAACATGACCGAGCAGGAGTGGGACCCGGTGGTCGCCACGCACCTCAAGGGCACCTTCACGGTGTTCCGCGCCGCGTCGGCGGTGATGCGGAAGCAGCGCGCGGGCACGCTGATCGGCTTCACCAGCGGCAACCACCAGGGCTCGGTGGCGCAGGCCAACTACAGCGCGGCGAAGGGCGGAATCATCTCCCTGGTCCGCAGCGCGGCGCTCGGCCTGCACAAGTACGGGGTGACGGCGAACGCGGTGGCACCGGTGGCCCGGACCCGCATGTCGGCGAACGTCCCCATGGAACTCAAGGAGATCGGCGACCCCGAGGACGTGGCGGCGCTGGTGGTCTACCTCCTGTCCGACCGCGCGAAGGAGGAGGGCGTCACGGGGCAGGTGTACACGATCGCGGGGCCGAAACTGGCGGTCTGGGCACAGCCGAGGGAACTGCGGGCGGCGTACGCGGAGGGCGCGTGGACCCCGGAGCGGATCGCGGACTTCCTGCCCGGAACGGTGGGGGTGGATCCGATGCCGTTGCTGGGGCAGGTGGAGGCGATGGAGAGGGCGGCGCGGCGCCACCGCTGAGCTCGGCGGTGCGCGATCGAGCTCGGCACCGCGGGTTCGTCGGCGGCTGCGGCTGGTTCGTGGCTGGTCGCTCCGCCAAGTTCCCGGCTTCGCTCGAACAGGGGGCCCCTTCGCGGCGGAGCCGCATGACGGCACGGCCTCGCGCCCCTGACGGGGGCGCACCCCAGCCCCTCCGGTCCAGTGACGTATCACCGGCCACAACCCAAGGCGGAACCATGGACTTCGAGCCCGACCCGCAGGACGAGGTGTTCCGTACGCAGGCCCGCGCCTGGCTGGAAGCCCACCTCGGCACCCCCCACACCCGCCGGTCCTGGGAGCGCACCCTCGGGCAGGCCGGCTGGATCGGTCTGTCCTGGGCCGAGGACGGCTACGGCAACCGCCGAGCCACGCTCGCCCAACAGGTCGTCTGGGCCGAGGAGTACGCCCGCTCCCAGGCACCACCCCGTTCCGGCCACATAGGGGAGAACCTCCTCGCCCCCACCCTGCTCGCCCACGGCACCCGGGAGCAGAAGTCCCGCTTCCTCGCGCCCATAGCCCGGGGCGAGGAACTGTGGTGCCAGGGCTACAGCGAACCCGGCGCCGGCTCCGACCTGGCGGGCGTGCGCACCACCGCCGTGCGCGACACCCCCGCCTCCTACCGCGTCACCGGGCAGAAGATCTGGACCTCCCTCGCCCACGAGGCGGACTGGTGCTTCGTCCTCGCCCGCACCGACCCCGCCTCCCGCCGCCACCACGGCCTGACCTTCCTCCTCGTCCCGATGGACCAGCCCGGCCGTATCGAGGTCCGCCCCATCCGCCAGCTCACCGGAGCCGGCGAGTTCAACGAGGTCTTCTTCGACGGCGCGACGGCCCGCGCCGAACACGTCGTCGGCGGCGAGGGCAACGGCTGGCGCGTGGCGATGAGCCTGCTCGGCTTCGAACGCGGCGTCTCCACCCTGGCCCAGCAGATCGGCTTCGCGAACGAACTCGCCGACGTGGTCCGCACGGCCGTGGCCACCGGCGCGGCGAGCGACCCCGTCCTGCGCGACCGCCTGGTCGCCCAGTGGGCCGAACTGCGCACGATGCGCTGGAACGCCCTGTGCACCCTCGGCGACACGACGGACCCGGCCGCCCCCAGCGTGGCCAAACTGCTGTGGGCCCGTTGGCACCAGCGCCTGGGCGAACTCGCGATGCGGGTCAGGGGCGCGTCGGCCGCGGCAGGTCCGGCCGACTGGTCGCCCACGGCGCCGTACGAGCTGGATCCGCTCCAGCACCTGTTCCTGTTCAGCCGGGCCGACACCATCTACGGCGGCTCGGACGAGATCCAGCGCACGATCATCGCCGAGCGCGTGCTCGGCCTGCCGAGGGAACCCAGGGGAACCGAGGGCTGAGGGAGTCGCGATGCCAGGCGTGAGGTCGGACGTGGTGCCGGGCGGGCCGCGCACGGTACGGGGTGTGGTCCACGACGGCGCGCGGACGTGCGTCGTGGACGACCTGGAGGTACGGGAACCGGGCCCCGGCGAGGTCCAGGTGGCGATCTCGGCGGCGGGCCTGTGCCACAGCGACCTCTCCGTGGTGGACGGGACCATACCGTTCCCGGTCCCCGTGGTGCTCGGGCATGAGGGCGCCGGAGTGGTGGAAGCGGTCGGCGCGGGCGTCACCCATGTCGCGCCCGGCGACCACGTGGCGCTGTCGACCCTGGCGAACTGCGGGACGTGCGCGGACTGCGACCGGGGCCGGCCGACGATGTGCCGGCAGGCGATCGGCCGCCCCGGCCGCCCGTTCACGCGGGCCGGCCGGCCGGTGTACCAGTTCGCGTCCACCTCCGCCTTCGCGGAGCGCACGGTCGTCAAGGCCGTCCAGGCGGTCCGCATCCCCAGGGACATCCCGCTGTCGTCGGCGGCCCTGATCGGCTGCGGAGTCCTCACCGGCGTGGGCGCCGTGCTGAACCGCGCCCGGGTGGACCAGGGCGACACGGTCCTCGTCATCGGCACGGGCGGCATCGGCCTCAACGTCATCCAGGGCGCGCGGATCGCGGGCGCGTCGCGGATCGTCGCGGTGGACGCCAACCCGGCGAAGGAGGAAGTGGCCCGCCGGTTCGGCGCGACCGACTTCCTGACCTCGACGGACGGCGTGAAGGACGCCCTCCCCACCGGCGCCGACCACGCGTTCGAGTGCGTGGGCCGGGTGGAGCTGATCCGCGCGGCCATCGACGCCCTGGACCGCCACGGCCAGGCGGTGCTCCTCGGCGTACCGCCGGCGACGGCCGAGGCGTCGTTCCTGGTCTCGTCGATGTACCTGGACAAGTCCGTCCTGGGCTGCCGCTACGGCTCCTCCCGCCCCCAGCGGGACATCGCGCGCTACGCCGGGATGTACCGCGAAGGCCGCCTGCTGCTGGACGAGTTGGTGACGGCGACGTACCCGGTGGAGGACTACGGGAAGGCCGCGGCGGACGCGCAGGCTGGGCGGGTGGCGAGGGCCGTGCTGACGTTCTGACCGGGGCGGCCTATTCGCCCCGCCGGCGGCTCCGGTTCAGGACGAGCACGGACGCCGCCAGCGTGGCCAGTGCGGCTCCGTAGACGATCAGGGCCGGGACGTCCGTGAGGCCGGTGGTAGTCGTGGTGGTGCGGCCGGACGCGTCGGTCGTGGTCTGCGAACCCGAGACCGTGGCGAGGCCGACCGCGAGGACGATCAGCGGCGCGGCACAGGCGAGCAGGGCGTTACGGACGGAGCGCTTCATGAGGGTCTCCAGACGTGGACGGGATCGAACCGGATGAGGTGTGTGCACCGAAGGAGCGGTGCCGGGTGAGGCGTTGTCCTCGCAGCAGCACGGCCGTCATCCCGGCCGCGACGGCCAGGACCGTGGCCCACGCCCATCGGGACGTGTCCCAGGACTCGCCGTACGGCACGGCGAACAGCTCCGTGCGGGCGGGGCTCAGGACCAGCACGAGGAGCAGCAGCACGCTGCCCGGCGCGGCCAGGGCGCTGCCGCGCTCCCCGCCGGAGAGGCGGAGGCCGAGCACGGACAGCAGGACGGTTGCCGCTCCCAGCGCGGCCGCCTCCAGCGACAGCCCCGCAACAGGCAGCGCGACGCGGTCCTCCGGGTGCATCGCGGCCCGGAGCATGAACGCGCACGCCGTCCACACCACGGCGAGCGGTGTACAGACCAGCGCGAGCCGCTGGAGCCGCCGTACCGCCAGGGGGAGCGGCAGTGTCGCCGTGAGGCCGGCCGCCGGGTCGTCCAGGGCGAACGCGACGGGGAGTGTGCACAGCACGGCCGCCACACGCAGCAACAGGGCCGCGTCGCCCGCTTCCAGGCGGGTGGAGAGGGCGAGGGGCAGTACGGCGACCACCAGGGCCGGACCGCCGCCCAGGGCCATGGGCACCCGTGGCATGAGCCGCAGCAGGTGCGGCCCGAGGGCGGTGTGCAGGGTCAGTGGGCCGCGCATGACGTGCCCTCCGATCCCTCTTCGGCGTCCCGCGGTGCCGAAGCGCCCAGCAGCCGCGCCGCCCGCACGGTGCTCGTGCGGTCGTCGGCCAGAACGGGCCAGGACGCCTTCAGGCGGTCGCCGACCCCGGCCGCGGGCAGGTCGAGCAGATCGAGGACGACCCGCACCTCCGGGCCGTTCACGGAGATGGATTCCGACGAGTCCAGCGTGGTGAGGGTGATACCGCCGACGCTGCGCCGGTTCAGCGAGCGCAGGGCGTCGGCCGTCTCCGGGGTCGCCTGCGCCGCCAGCCACAGGACCGTCACGGCGCGGGCCCGGCACAGCATGCCCGGGACCGGTGCGCCTTCCTGGCGGGGGCCGGCGACCACGCGGTCGGCGAACCGCGCCGCGAAGGAGAGCATGGCGCCGCCGCCGATGTCGTCCGTACCCCACTGGGTGCCGACGGTGACGGCGCCGGGTGTGTGGTGCCGGGCGTCGTCCTGCGCCCACGCCTGGAGCGGCGGCATGCCGGCGACACCGTCGCGGTCGCCGCCGAAGAACAGCCGCTGCCGCACCGCGTACGGACCGGTCCGACGGTCGGCCGGCACTGCGCGGAGGATGCCGTCGGTCACCCGCTGCCAGTCCTTCGTACGGCCCAGGAACTCGGGGAACGCGCAGAACGTGACCTGGTCGGCCGCCCGGCAGCGCTGGTGGTCCCCCGGGTGTCGCTCCGCGTCGGCCCTGCGGGCCGCCAGCGCGTCGGGGACCGGCCGGTACTGCAGGGCGCCGGCCGCGACGGCGACCACGGCCAGCAGGACGAGCGCCGTCCGCGCAGGCAGCGCGCGTGCCCCGGCCCGGACCAGGGCGAGCAGGACCAGTACGCCGGTCAGGGCGGCCAGGTAGACGAGGTGCTCCAGGGTGGGGCGGTGCATCAGGCCGGTGGGCAGCGGGGCCGCGAACTCGCTCTCCACACCGACCGGACCCACCCACTTCATGCCGCGTACGCCCAGCGCGCTGCCCAGCACCAGGGCTCCGAGGAGCAGTGCGGCGAACGGGCCCGCCGTGGCCGACGGGGTGTAGCGGGCGAGGGTGACGCCGGCGCAGCCGGCGAGCAGCACCACCAGCGGTCCGGTGGCCAGTTCGGCCGGCGACGGACTGCCGACGGCGGTGGGGGCCGATGCATAGGAGGCGATGCGGGCCGCGGCGAGCACCGCCGCCACCGCGGCCGGCGGCAGGGCGGTGACAAGGTGGGCGAGCGTGCGCCGCCACAGGGGCAGGGTGAGGACCTCGCAGAGCCGTTCCGCGCCGTGCCGGTGCATGCGGGTGGCCACGAGGTTCGTCGCGATGAGAGCGCCCGCCGCCGGCAGGAGCAGCGGCAGTTGGGTGTAGCGGTCCTCGTCCTGGAGCACCGGGTACCGGCCGTGCGGCCCGTCGCTCCATGCCGCGTACGCCCAGAGGGCGGCGTAGAGGAACACCGCGGCCAGGAAGGCCGGGTGCAGCAGTACGCGCGCGGACTCGAAGCGTGCCAGGGCCCACTGGGCCCGTGACGCGTTCTGGCGCGGCGGAGGGAGGGGGCCGACGGGGGGGACGGGGTGCGGGTCCAGGGCCGTCACGGCGCTCCGGTCGCCCTCCGTGCCGTGGCCGCCCGCACGATGCCCCTGCGTGCCGGGCCCGTCGGCGTGGTGTCCCTGTGTGCCGGGCCCGCTCATGCCGGGCCCGCTCATGCCGCGCCCGCCGGTGTCCGGTCGCCGTCGAGGAGCAGGAGGTAGCCGTCCTCGATGGTCGGTTCGACCAGCGACGCGCCGGCCGGCGGAACCCCGATGTTGCGGAACGTGCCGACGCCGGTGCGCCAGGCCGCGAGGGCGCCGGGCGCGCGTTCGCCGCTGCTCCAGACCCGGCCCTGTGCCAGCAGGGCCAGTTCGGCCGGGGTGCCCTGGAACTTCACGGTGCCGTGGTCGAGTACGACGACCTTGTGGCAGAGGGCCGCCACGTCCTCCGTCTGATGGGTCGAGAGCAGGACCGTCCTGCCCTCGCCCAGTTCGGCGATGAGCTCACGGAAGCGCAGCCGCTGTTCGGGGTCGAGTCCGACGGTCGGTTCGTCCAGGATGATCAGTTCCGGGTCGCCGACGATGGCGGCGGCGAGGCCGACACGCTGCCGCATGCCGCCCGACAGCTTCCGGATCCGCTTGCCGCGGTCCGCGGTCAGACCGACCTCGTCCAGGACCCTGCGGACCTCCGTGCGCCGGGCCTCCCGGTCGCTGATCTCCTTCAGGATTCCCACGTAGTCGATGAAGTCGAACGCGGTGAAGTGGGAGGGCAGCCCCGGGTTCTGCGGCAGGTAACCGAGCCGCCGGCGCAGGGCCTGCCGGCCGGCCGTGGTCAGGGGATCGAGGCCCAGGAGCGACAGCGTGCCCGAGTCGGGCACGCTCGCCGTGGCCAGGGTGCGCAGCAAGGTGGTCTTGCCCGCTCCGTTGGGTCCCAGCAGACCCGTCACTCCCCGCCCCAGGGACAGGGACACTTCCTTCAGCGCCGTGTGGCGCCCGTAGCGCACGCTGATGCCGGTCAATGTGACGTGTCCGGTTTCGGATCGCATCTACGCGACTCCCCTCGTTCCCGCCGTCGGCCCGCCGTGGGCGGCCGCCCGGCCTTGCTTGTCGAACCTGTCGAATCCGTCGCGCAGCACGACGAGAGCGCCGACGGCCACCAACGCCACGGCCGCCATGGCCAGTTGCGCGCCCGGGAGGAGCATGCGGGTCGCCGCGGGCAGGTCGGATCGGTAGGTGGCCACGAGGCAGAGGGCCCAGGCCGCGAGCGTCGTCGCGATGGCCGGCAGGGCGTCCATACGGCTCGACAGGGCGAGACAGACCGCCGTGAGCATCAGCGACGGGACGAGCCAGCCGAGCGTGTAGGGGAACGGCAGCGGCAGGCCCGCGGCGCCCGCCGCGCTCAGCAGCAGGCTCAGTACCTGCACCGCGGCCGCGCGCAGCAGGACGACGCGGAAGCCGCCCAGCGGGGAGACCGCCAGCCACACGTACGCCGGGTCGAAACGCTGACCGGTGACCGCGACGACACCGACAGCCGACAGCGCGGGTACCAGAGCGAAGAACAGCAGGGGCGCCGAGGCCGACTCGCTCCAGCGCGCGGCGGCCACGGTGAGCAGGAGCAACAGGGCCGCCCCGCCCCACCAGGACCAGCGCAGCGCCGGCATCGCCGCGCACAGCCGGGCGGCGTCCTCCGGGACTCCCACGCGCAGCGCGCACCGTTCCAGCAGGCTCCTCGTGGGCTCGTCGGTGGCGCGGTCGACGCGCTGCCACAGGGAGGACAGCTCCGCCTCGTCCACCACGAGCGGGGACAGCCGCTCACGGCAGGCGGCACACCGGTCCAGATGAGCCTCGACGGCACCCCGGGCCTCCCCGGGGAGCGGTCGGGTCGCGTACTCCCGGAGCAGACCGGGGCTCAGGTGCGTCGAGTCGCCTGCCGGGTCGTCGGCCCAGCCGGCCGGTTGTGCCCCACTCATCGGCTCCTCCTCCAGCCCATGGCGTCAGTCGCCGTCGTCACCGCGCTCGTCTTCCTGTTCCTGGCCTCTGCTTCCCTGCTTCTGGTGTGCCGTCAGGGCAGCAGGCGTTCCCTGAGCAGCTTTCTGGCCCGGGATGCCCGGGACTTGACCGTTCCGGCCGGGATGCTCAGGCGCTCGGCGGTCTCCCGGACCGTCAGTCCTTCCAGCGCCGTGGCCCGGACCACGGCCCTGAGATCGGCGGGCAGGAACTCCACCGCGGCCAGCGCGCCGTCGCCCAGCTCCGCCAGGAGCTCCTCTTCCGCGGACACGGCGTGCCGTCGCGGAAGACCCGCCAGGCGGCTCAGGAGGCGCCCCCGGCGCTCCTGCGCCCGCTGCGCGTCGATCAGCCGACGCCGGCCCACTCGCCATAACCACCCGCTCACGTTGTCGACTTGATCGGCGCGTCCGCCCCCGCGGCGTTCACGGCGCCGCCAGACCTCCACGAAGACGTCCTGGACGACCTCGTCCACGAGGACGTGGTCGGCGCACCGCTGCCGCAGCCGCCCCCTGAGCCAGGGCGCGAACCTGCGGAACAGCTCCTCGAACGCGTCCCGATCCCCCTCGGCCACGGCATCCAGGAGCTCGGCATCGCTGTGCGCACCCCTTCGTTCGGCCATCACACCCCCTGGTCGAATCGACGGCCCCACCCGGTTCACACCCGGACTGTGATCTAGCCCACAGGCAACTCACAGCAGGCGGACGGCGATTTCGGAAGTCGCAATTCCATATCGCCTACAACCAGGTAACTTACGGTAACTCGTGGCTGATGCAGCAATCTGACGGTACATGGACGCCGTGGGGCGAAAAATTCCCGTTCACAACCGGCACTTGATCCGGTGGCACCGATCACGAAGAATCGCAGCGTCCCATCGAACTGTTCGAAGGGGATTTCCTGGAAGGGGTGGTCTTACCTTGAATATTTCACAGACTTTAAAGAGAGCCTCCGCCCTCGGTGTGGCGACGCTCGCGCTCTCGAGCGTCGCGGCGGCGTCTCCCGCCTCGGCGGCGGAGATCGGCATCAAAGCCGCGCCGCCCACCTGCGTCAAGGGCTGGGTCACGTCCGGGATCGTGACCCAGACCGCGTACGCCAAGAACAACTGCTCCCGGACGTACCGGGTGAAGATCCTCTGGGACTACGGCCTGGACGGCCCGTGTCAGACCATGGACCCGGGTGACCAGCAGAGCATGAAGGTCGCCATCGCCCCGCGCGTCTTCGCCGGGCTGGCCCTCTGCTGAACCGGCGTCGGACGCCGAACTGAGCGCCACCGGGTATCGACCGCATTGGAGCTGCGGTCGATACCCGGTGTGCTCGCCATTCTACCGGATTCCTTGATTCCGGGAAATGCCGCCCCTGTTCGGGTGGTCACCCTGCCTGAAAAAGGGCCGGTGAACGGAGTACGGGCCGACGCACGCCCGAATTCGGAAATCACCTCGCCGCCCGTGTCCGCAGCGCTCGACGGCCCCCTGCGGAACTCGATCGCGCCCACAGAACCGAAGGGCGCGCGGAGCGGCTCGCAGAAACGGGATTCCGGCAGGCAGAAAGAGTCAAGCCAGTGAGCAAGGAGTAGTTTTGTCGCGCACCTATCTCACCGCCGCCGCAGTCGCACTGCTCATCGGCGCGGCCGCGACGCCCGCGGCGACCGCCCAGTCCGTCGGCGAGTCCGCCCGGACCCTCGTCGCCACCGCGCCCCGCACCATAGACGCGGACCATCCGTTGACCCCCATCGGCACGGTCGTGCCGCGGAACCTGCTCTCCGCACCGCCCACTGCGTCCGCACCGCCCGTGGAGACGGAGCACGGCGACGCCATGGCCCTGCGCACCGGCGCCACCTACACGGTCGACGCCGACAAGCCCGCCGCCGGTCCGCAGCAGCGCGGCGTGACGGCCGCCGTCGTCTCGCCGGCCCAGTGCGCCGGGCTGCTTCCCTCCGGGGGCACCCGAATCATCAACCACTTCGAGCTCTGCCATGTCTCGACCGGCGGTTACGACGTCCTCAAGGGCACCCGCGTCGTCGGCCACGTGACCTGGCGCCAGATCACCGTCGGGAACATCTACGCCAACGACCGGGGCGCGTTCTTCACGACCTCGCTGGACAACATCAAGCGCACCGGTGAGACCACCGACGGACTGCTCCGCATCGACTGGGGTGCGTCCGGCTACAGCGGCCCGGACGGCTCCAACAAGGCCTGTGACGTGCACGCGAACCCGTCCAACCCGACCCTGCTGTCCGCCTGGCAGGCCGGAAAGACCGCCACCCACGACATCTCCAGCCAGCGCGCCGACGGCTACGGCCGCGACTACGTCTCCCGCTGCAGCATCGCCTCCTACCTGCGCAACACCGGCGGGACCATGGAAACGATCTCCTCGGGCATGCGCATGGACTCGGCCAGCTACCTGGACCAGTTCAACGGCGCCATCTTCGACCGGGTCGTGCCGGTGATGAGTTACAGCCGCTCCTCCACCAGCCACAAGGCCGTCGCCGACCACATCTACGACGCCCAGACCAACCCGGCCTCGACCTGGCCCACGAAGGCCGGCAAGTCGATCCCCGGATCGCTCGCCAGTGGCAAGCCCCTGAGCCGTCTCTACGAGCAGTGGGACGCCGCGGCGGCCACCCAGCGCCAGAAGAACGAGACCGCGAAGAACAACGCCTGCGCCCCCATCCGGCCCACTCCCTCGGACGACCTGGACTGCGACGAGTACCCCTTCGGTTCGACCTGGGAAGGAGCCGGGGTCGGCGACGGCAACTTCTCGGTGAGGTACGTCGACCGCGGCCAGAACCGCTCGGCCGGCGGCTCGCTGGCCGCCTGGTACGCCTCGGACCGCATCCTGCACCGCGACAAGTTCTACGTGTCCATCACTCCCTGACGGCGGCCGTCCCCTCCTGTCCCCGACAGGCTCCCGCTCCGGCCCGAGGGCTCGGACCCTACGGGCCGGGGTGGGCCCACAGCCGTACGTCGTAGCGCTCGTACCGGAAAGCGTCGCCGGGTTCGATCCGGCGCCAGACACGCGCGGCGACGGTCCCCGGACCCGGCACGGGCAGGGCGGCGCCGGGTCCGTCCGGCGACCAGCAGCGCAACGACCCGTCCTGCGCCCGGACGGTGCAGGACCCCAGCGCGATCCCCCGCCCCGCGGGAGGTTCCGCGTCCCACCAGGACACGGTCACCGCGATGCGCGTCTCCTGCACCATGGTCGGAACCGCGATCACGCCGTCCGCCGCGCGCAGCTCGTCCCCCTCCGGAACCGGTGGCCGGGCGGGCAGTCCCGGGGAGCGGACCGACAGCCAGAACTCCCCGTGCGAGACCCTGAACGCGTCCTCGACGACCAGTTCGGGTTCGGCGTCGGCGAACAGGGCGGTCCCGGCGGGCAGTTGGCCCGGCACGCGCCACAACTGCACCAGGTAGGGGTCTTCCTCGACCGGCTGATAGGTCGCGGGCTCACCGCCCGACAGTTGCATGCCGTTCGACGTGAGGCACCAGTACACCCCGGGACCGTCGAGCGGCAGCACATCGCCCACCCGCTCGCCTCCCGCGTACAGGGTCACCGCGCCCGAGGGGCAGTGGAACGGATCCCCGTACGGGCGCACACCTTCTCGGGGCGGCCCCGACCAGGCCTCCACACCGGCCCGCACCGACGGCGTGCCGGGCCACAGGACCGCGCGGTAGCACGTCGTCGCTCCGGTGGCGACGGCGCCGGACTCGTCCCCGCCCACCGGAACGGCCGACTCATCGACGATCCAGAACCCACCCGACTGGCCGGGCAGGGTGTGCTCCATGGCGCCGATCACCGATGAACTCATGTGCCGGAGGCTATACCTCCCAGGGCCAACTCGAGCCTCATTACGGGCCGTTAGGAGACGGTGGCCGGATCGGCGGCACCCGTGCGGAAGGTCCGCCGGTAGGCGGTGGGAGTGACCCCGAGCGCCGCCTGCAGGTGCTGCCGCATCGACTGGGCGGTGCCGAAACCGGCGTCGTGCGCCACCTGGTCCATCGACAGGTCGGTGGACTCCAGCAGATGACGGGCCCGTTCCACGCGCTGCTGGGTGAGCCACTGGCCCGGGCTCATGCCGACCTCCTCGCGGAAGCGGCGCGTGAAGCTCCGTACGGACATGGCCTCCTGTTCCGCCATGTCGCGGAGCCGGATCGGTTCGTGGAGGCGGCCGAGCGCCCAGGCGCGGGCGGCGGTCGTGGTCGACATCTGCTGCTCGGGAACCGGGCGCTTGATGTACTGCGCCTGGCCGCCGTCGCGGTGCGGCGGGACGACCGTGCGGCGGGCCACCTCGTTGGCGACGGCGCTGCCGTGGTCGCGGCGCACCATGTGGAGGCACAGGTCGATCCCGGCCGCGACCCCCGCCGAGGTCAGGAGGTCGCCGTCGTCGATGAACAGCACGTCCGGATCGACCTTGATCCGTGGGAAGAGCCGCTGGAAGTGCTCGGCATCGGCCCAGTGCGTGGTGGCGGGGCGCCCGTCGAGAAGCCCGGCGGCGGCGAGGACGTAGACACCGGTGCAGATGGACGCGAGCCGGGTGCCCGGCCGGATGTGGGCGAGCGCGGCGGCCAGTTCGTCGGTCAGCACGCCCTCGTCGAAGACCGGACCCAGTTCGTACGACGCCGGGACGATCACGGTGTCGGCGGTGGCCAGGGCCTCCGGGCCGTTCTCGACGTGGATCGCGAAGTCCGCGTTCGTCTCGACCGGGCCCGGTGGCCGGACGGAGCAGGTGACGACGTCGTACAGACGCCGGCGCTCGGCGTCCCTGGACAGCCCGAAGATGCGGTGCGGGATCCCCAGTTCGAAGGGGAGCAGCCCGTCGAGGGCGAGGACGACGACGCGGTGCGGACGGAACGCCGAGTCACGGGTCATGGCCCGATCCTAGCGAATGCTGTCCTTCGGGCCACTCGATCGGAAGAAGTGCCTGCCCGACGCTCTATGACGTGACGCAGACAACCGCCACCGCACCCACTGTCGAGGAACCGCGACCGACCAGGACGACCCGCATCCACCGTGCGTGGTTCGTCGCCGCCGTCACCTTCGTGACGATCATCGGCGCCGCCGCCTTCCGTTCACTGCCAGGTCTGCTGATCGACCCGCTGCACCAGGAGTTCCACTGGTCGCGCGGCACGATCGGCGTGGCGGTGTCCATCAACCTCGCGCTGTACGGCCTGACCGCGCCGTTCGCCGCCGCCCTGATGGACCGCTTCGGCATCCGCAGGGTGGTCGCCGTGGCGCTCGTGGTGATCGCACTCGGCTCGGGCGCGACCGTGTGGATGACGGCGCCGTGGCAACTCCTGCTCTGCTGGGGTCTGCTGGTGGGCATGGGCTCGGGCTCCATGGCACTGGCCTTCGCGGCGACGGTCACGAACCGCTGGTTCACCGCGCGGCGCGGCCTGGTGAGCGGCATCCTCACCGCGGCCTCGGCCTCCGGGCAGCTGATCTTCCTGCCGGTGCTGTCCTGGATGGTGGAGCACCACGGCTGGCGCCCGGCCGCCGTGACGGTGGCCCTCGCCGCCCTCGCGGTCGTCCCCTTCGTCTGGCTGCTCCTGCGGGACCACCCGGCGGAGGTGGGCCTGAGGCCGTACGGCGCCGCGGAGTTCGTCCCGAAGCCGCCGCCCGCGCGGGGCGCCGCCCGCCGCGCCGTCACCGTGCTGTTCTCGGCGGTGCGCACGGGACCCTTCTGGCTGCTGGCCGGCACCTTCGCCATCTGCGGCGCCTCCACCAACGGCCTGATCCAGACGCACTTCGTCCCGGCGGCCCACGACCACGGCATGCCGATCACGGCGGCTGCCTCGCTGCTCGCGGTCATCGGCGTCTTCGACGTGATGGGCACGATCGCCTCGGGCTGGTTCACGGACCGCTACGAGCCGCGCCGCCTGCTCGCCGTCTACTACGCCCTGCGCGGCCTGTCGCTGCTGTTCCTGCCCATGCTGCTGGCCCCGTCCGTGCATCCGCCGATGATCTTCTTCATCGTGTTCTACGGCCTGGACTGGGTCGCCACGGTCCCGCCCACCCTGGCCCTGTGCCGGGAGCAGTACGGCGAGGACAGCGCCATCGTCTTCGGCTGGGTCCTCGCCTCCCACCAGGTCGGCGCGGCCCTGGTCGCGTTCCTCGGCGGCGTGGCACGGGACGCGTTCGGCTCGTACGACGTGGTCTGGTACGCGTCGGGGGCGCTGTGCGCGGCGGCGGCCCTGATGGCCCTGGTGATCCGCCGCCGCCCGGCGGGAACCCCGGCCCCGGCCCCGGCGCCGGCCTGACCCGGCCGGTTCGGGGTCGACTCGGCTGGTTCGGGCCTGACCTGGCGGGTTCGGGGTCGACTCGGCTGGTTCGGGCCTGACCCGGCCGGTTCGTGTCTGCCTCCGCCGACCGATCGGGCCGATCGGCTACAGGAACCGCCCTTTGTGGAACAGCAGCGGAGTGTCGTCCCCGTCGCCGGTGCCCAGGGCCTCCACCCGCCCCACCACGATGAGATGGTCGCCACCGGTGTGCACGGCGTGGATCGCGCAGTCGATCCACGCCGTGGCGCCCACGAGGCGCGGGGCGCCGGAGAAGGGCGCCGGTTCGTGCCGGACCCCGGCGAACTTGTTTCCGCCGCTCACCGCGAAGCCGCGGCACAGCCCGGCCTGGTGGGCGGCGAGCACGTTCACACAGAAGACGCCCGCGCGGGCGATCCGCGGCCATGTGCCGGAGGCCCGGCCGACCATGAACACGACCAGCGGCGGTTCCAGTGAGAGGGACGAGAACGACTGACAGGCGAACCCGGCGGGGCTCGGCTCACCGTCCGCCGCGGGCGCGGTGACCACGGTGACCCCGGTGGCGAAGTTCCCGAGAACACGCCGGAATGCGGCCGGGTCGACGGGCGCCCGCTCGTCCTCGCGCACCGCCCGCAACTCGGGCCGCGGCAACGCTTCGACGGGCCCCTCGACCGCGCTCGCCCCAGCCGAGCCCTCGACCGTGCTCGCCCCTATGGACCTGAGGTAACGGACGGCGGTGGCCGCCATCCCTGCGTGTCCCATCACGTCGCCCATTGAAACTGACGGAACGTCAGAAGTGAAGGCCCAACGGCGCCCGGCGGCGCTCAACGGCCGCGGTAGCGGGGCTTACGCCGCTCCACGAAGCTCGCCACGCCCTCACGGGCGTCCGCCGTCGTCATGTTGATCTCCTGGGCCGTGGCCTCGGCCGTGAAGGCGGTGGCGCGGTCGGCGTCCAGGGACGCGTTGACCAGGTGCTTGGTGAGGGCCAGGGCCCGGGTGGGTCCGGCGGCCAGACGTTCGGCCCACGCGCGGGCGGTCTTCTCCAGGGCGTCCGCCGGTACGACGCGGTTGACCAGGCCCAGGCGTTCGGCGTCCGTGGCGGGCAGGGCGTCGCCGAAGAACATCAGCTCCTTGGCGCGCTGCGGGCCGACCAGCCGGGGCAGCAGATAGGCGCCGCCGCCGTCCGGTACCAGGCCGCGGCGCACGAACACCTCGATGAACGTGGCCGGCTCCGCGGCGACGACCAGGTCGCAGGCGAGGGCGAGGTGTGCGCCGAGGCCCGCCGCGGTGCCGTTCACGGCGGCGATCACGGGCTTCTCGCAGTCGAGGACGGCGGCGATCAGCCGCTGGGCGCCCCCGCGGACGGTCCGTGCGACGTCCCCGGCGATCCGCTCCCCGCCCGCCGCCCCACCGCGCAGGTCCGCGCCCGCGCAGAAGCCGCGTCCCGCACCCGTGAGGACCACCGCTCGCACATCCGGGTCGGCGGAGGCGTCCAGAAGTTTCCGGATGAGGAGTTCGCGCAGGTCAGGGGTGATGGCGTTGAGGAAGTCGGGGCGGTTGAGGGTGAGCCACGAGACGCGGTTGTCAGTGGTGTGCAGTACCAATGACTCGACGGGATCTTCGGGGGAGGACATCGTGTTGTTCCGTTTCGTGAGTCGGCTCATCCGGCCGGTCCCGCTGGTCCGGCCGGTCCGGCCGAACCGGTTTGTCCGGCGGATCGGGCCGATCAGGCCGATCCGGTTTGTCCGGCAGATCGGGCCGATCCAGCCGGTCCGGTTTGTCCGGCAGGTCGGGCTGATCCGGCCGATCGGCCTGAACAGGGCCTCAGCGGCACACCGCCAGCGCGTCCAGTGCCACGGCTCCCTGCCCCCTGGGCAGCACCATCAGCGGATTGATGTCCAGCTCCGCGAGCTGATCCCCGAGTTCGAGCGCCATGCGCTGGACGCGGAGCACCACTTCGACGAGCGCGTCGAGGTCGGCCGGGGGGCGCCCGCGCACCCCGTCGAGCAGGGCCCGCCCGCGCAGTTCGCACAGCATGGCCCGCGCCTGCTCCTCACCGAAGGGCGGCACGCGCACGGCCGCGTCCCGCAGCACCTCGACCAGCACACCGCCGAGCCCCACGGTGACCGTCGGCCCGAAGAGCCGGTCGTGCGAGACGCCGACGACCATCTCGACACCCCGCTCGACCATCTGGCACACGAGGACACCGTCGAGCTTGATCCCCTCGTAGCGCGCGATGTCGGTCAGCTCGCGGTAGGCGTCGCGGACCTGGCTGGCGGAGGTCAGCCCGATCTTCACCAGCCCCAGCTCGGTCTTGTGGGCGATCTGGGCGCCGGACGCCTTCATCACCACCGGGTAGCCCACGAGCCCGGCCGCGCGTACGGCCGCCGCCGCGCTGGTCACCAGTTGTTCGCGCGGTACGCGGATGCCGTACGCCCGCAGCAGTTGCTTCGCCGCGTGCTCGCTGAGCTGCTGCCCGGGCTGCATCAGCGCCTGCGCCTTGCGGAAGGAGGGCGAGGGGGTGCGGGGTGCCTCGTCGAAGGGGGAGCGGTAGCCGCGCACGAAGCGATGGTGGTCCAGGTGGGCGCGGACGGCCGAGACGCAGTTCGCGACCGTGCGGAAGGTGACCACCCGCGAGGAGCCGAGCAGCGTCTCGCGGTACGCGGCCTCGGTGCCGACCGGCGACCCCCACACCACGCACACCAGCTTGTCCGTGTGCTCCGCCGCCTCCACCAGATCCCGCACCAGCCTGTCGCTGAGCGGAGGGAAGGGCCCGGTGATCGGGCAGATGAGCACGCCCACCTCCGGGTCGTCGAGGATCGCGTCGATGATCTTCCGGCCGCGCTGGTCGCCCACCGGGTGACCGCCGTTGTCGACCGGGTTGGCGACGCTCAGGTACTCGGGGATCCACTGGTGCAGCTCCGCCTGTTTGGCCTCGGACAGGACCGGCAGACGCAGCCCCGCCCCGGCCGCCAGGTCCGCGACGTGCGCGCCCGTGCCGCCCGAGATCGAATAGACGACGACACCGTCGGCGCGCGGGGCGCGGGCCCGGGCCAACAGGGTGGCGGTGTCCTGGAGTTCGTCGAGCCCGTCGACGCGGATCACCCCGTACTGCCGCATCGCCGCGTCGATCACGTCGTCCGCGCCGGTCAGCTTGCCGGTGTGTGAGGCGGCGGTGCGGGCACCGGCCTCGGTGCGGCCCACCTTGACCGCGACGACGGGCACGCCGCGCCGGGCGGCCCGGTCGGCGGCGAGCAGGAAGGCGCGGCCGTCCTTCAGCCCCTCGATATAGCAGGCGATGGCGCCGACCTCGGGCCGCTCGGCGAAGTAGGAGAGGAAGTCGGCGGTCTCCAGGTCGGCCTCGTTGCCGGTGGGAGCCCAGTGGGAGAGCCGTACGCCGAGTTCCTGCAGGGCGAAGACGGGCCGCCCCTGGTGCCCGGACTGGGTGATGAGCGCGATGGCCGGCCCGTCGAGGTCGTCCCTGAACCGCTCGAAGGCGTTGAGGTTCGTGTTGGGCCCGAGCAGCCGCACCCCGGCCCGCTGGGCGGCGGCGGCGAGCACCGTCTGGGCGGCGGCCCCCTCCGCACCGGTCTCGGCGAACCCGGAGGCGAAGGCGACCGCGAACCTCACCTTGGCCGCCCCCAGTTCCTCGATCACGGGGAGCGGGTCGGAGACGAGGAGCACGGCGAGGTCGACCTGTTCGGGCAGGTCCGCGACGGAAGGAGAGCAGGACAGTCCGAAGACGGTCCGGCGGGTGGGGTGCACGGGGTACAGCCGGGCGCCGACCCGCTCGGCCCAGGCGAGCAACTGGCGGGTGATGCCGGTGTTGGGACGCCCCTCGGCGTCGGACGCCCCGACGACGGCGACGGACCCGGGCCGGAAGAACCGGTCCAGGTCGGGCACGTCGGCATGCAGTGGCCGCCCGCTGACATCGAGGTCACCGGTGTCGGCGGCCCGGCCCCGCACCATGGGCGAGGTCCGTTCCCCGCAGGCGACGACATGGGCCCGGCGGGAGTCGGTGGTCAGGGTGCCATGGGTTGATCCAAGCATCGCTCCGCCCGCTCCTGTGTGACGGCCATCAACTGACGCTCTGTCAGATTACTGAAGCGATGTGAAGTCAGGAAGAGAGGAGACGCAGGGAACGACGGGTGGACGTGCGGATGGTCACGGAAGCTCGGGTGGTCGCGGGGCCGCGGTTGGTCGCGGAAGTCCGGGTGGGCGCGGGGCCGCGGGTGGGCGCGGGTCGTTATCGCCACGACCGAGTGCGTCCGCGGCACCGCCGTCCCCTCGGCGGCCCGGCCGAACCAATTCCAGGACGGCCTCAGCGTGCGGCGCGTGCCCGCTCCACATGGCGGGCGGCGGCCTTCGCGATCTTCTGTGCGTCGATGGCCAGTTCGCGGAGCATGCCGCTGATCGGATTGGTGAAGCCGGTGAAGTACAGGCCGGGGGCGCTCCCCGGGGTGCGGGCGCCGTGGACGACCGGCCTGCCCCGGGCGTCGAGCACGCCGAGGTGGCCGACGAGGCCTTCCAGGGCGCGGACGTACCCGGTCGCGGCGATCACGGCCTCCGGCTCGATCCGGCTGCCGTCGGCCAGGGCGACCTTGCCGCCCTCGAAGCCCTCGACGGCCGCCACCACCTCGACCCGCCGCTTGCGCACGGCGTCGATGAGGCCGACGTCCTGCACGGGGATCGAGCCGTCCTTGACCCTGCTGTACAGCCCGGTGTCGGGCCGGGGCAGCCCGTACGCCGACAGGTCGGGCACGCTCAGCTTCGCCACCGGCCCCGCCAGCCGGTCGACGAGCCCCACCGGCAGCCGCCGTACGAGCACGCCCGTGTACTGGGTGGCCCACCCGGCGGTCGAGCGCCGCAGGATGTGGGGCGCCGTCCGTACCGAGAGCCGCACCCGCGAGGCGCCGCCCTCCACCAGGTCGACGGCGATCTCGGCGCCGGTGTTGCCGACGCCGACGACGAGGACGTCACGGCCTGCGTACGGCTGGGCGTTGCGGTACTCGCCGGCGTGCAGCAGTTCGCCGGTGAAGGCGTCGCGGCCGGGCCAGTCGGGCACGCGCGGGGTGTGGTTGTAGCCGGTGGCGACGACGACCGCGCTGCCGGTGAGCTCACGGCCGCCGGTGGCGTGCAGCAGCCAGCCGGTGCCGTCGGGGGCGGGATCGATGCGGGAGACCTCGACGCCGGTGACGATCTCGAGTTCGTGGTGCTCGGCGTACTTCTCCAGGTAGCGCACCACGTCGTCGCGCGACACCCACCGCCCGAAGGACCGCGGCATCGGCAGCCCGGGCAGGGCGGACAGGCGCCGTGTGGTGTGCAGGTGCAGCCGGTCGTAGTGGCGCCGCCAGGACGCCCCGACCCGGTCGGACTTCTCCAGTACGACGGCGCGTACGCCCTGGGCCCGCAACGCGTACGCGGCGGCGAGCCCGCCGGGGCCGCCGCCGACGACGTACACCGGTCTGTCCTCCTGGGCGGGAACCGCGGTGCGCGACGAAGCAGCAGTCGAGTCGGCCATGAGCGGGAGCGTAATCACACGATCCGTTGATGGGTCTCGGTCAAGACCGGAATCGGTTGCGAATCGATCACGACTGTATGGGGAGTGGGTGGGATCGGTGATGCGGGCGGCCCGCTTGTGAGGGCTCTTGCGCGACTTCGGCGCGTGCGCTGAACTGACGTACCGTCAGAAAATCCGGGGCGGGGTCTCGGTCGGCGGGAAGCGAGGCTTGCATGCACACCATCTGGCTCACCGGCGCCGAGTGGCTCGCCGTGCTGCGGATCGGGCTCGGGGTGTGGTGGCTGGAGAGCTGGCGGCACAAGGACAAGAAGGCGTGGTTCGAGCGGGGGTCCGGGATCGCCTGGGCCGCGGACATCGCCGCCAGGCACCGGTGGGCGGCGGTGCGCAGCGGCTTCGACGCGGTGGTCGCGCCCCGGCCGAAGACGATGGCCTACGTCGTGGCCTACGCGGAACTCGCCCTCGGGCTCGGGCTGATCGCCGGCTTCCTCACGCCGGTCGCCCTGGCCGGCGGGCTGCTGCTCAACGTCCTCTACTTCGTCCTCATGATCCACGACTGGGCCGAGCAGGGGCAGAACTCGATGATGGCGCTGATCTCGCTGGTGGGGCTGTTCGGCATGGCGTGGCAGACGTGGTCGGTGGACGGCGCCCTGGGGCTGTTCCGGTGAGCGGGACGGAGGGCGGCCTGCCGCGGTTCGACCTCCCCGAGACCGACGCCTTCACCCGCCCCTTCTGGGACGCGGCGGCACAGGGCAGGCTGCTGGTCCGCCGCTGCGGCGCCTGCGGACGCGCGCACCACTACCCGCGCGAGTTCTGCCCGTTCTGCTGGAGCGACGAGGTGACCTGGGAGCCGGCGAGCGGCCGGGCCACGCTCTACACCTGGTCCGTCGTCCACCGCACCGACCTGCCGCCCTTCGACGAGCGCACCCCCTACGTCGCCGCCGTGGTCGACCTCGCGGAAGGGCCGCGGATGATGACCGAGGTCGTGGACTGCGACCGGGGCGGCGCGTTGCGGGTGGGGATGGAGCTGGAGGCGGCGTTCCGGGAGGGCGTCCCCGTGTTCCGGCCCCGAGAGCGGTGAGCCCGGGCGCGCGACTTGGTTGAATGACCCGATGACCGACATACGCGAGCGATCCCTCCAGCCCTTCCCCGAAGTGCACGGTCACGGCCTGCGGTTGAGCGCATGGGACCCCGAGGCGGACGACCAGGTGGACGCCTGGCTCCGGGGGCAGACCGACCCCGAGTTCCAGCGGTGGAACACCCCGCTCAGGTTCGTACGGGACCGGGAGAGCGCCGAGGAGTCCCTGCGGGCCAAGGTCGAACGCGCCGAGGAGGGGCTCGACGTGCCGTTCCGGATCGTGGACGCGGCGAGCGGTACGACGCTGGGGAACATCAGTGTCAACGACATCAACCACGTGATCCGGGTCGCCCGCGTCGGCTACTGGATCCTGCCCGAGGCCCGCGGCCACCGGGTCGCCACCCGCGCCCTCGCGCTCGCCGCCCGCTGGGCCCTCACCGACCTGGGGCTGCACCGGCTGGAGCTGGGCCATGCCCTGGGGCACGAGATCTCCTGCCGGGTCGGCGAGCGCTGCGGCTTCCGGTACGAGGGGACGCTGCGGGGCGCGATGTTCGAGGCGGGCCGGCAGGACGCCTTCCGGGACGTGCACCTGCACGCGCGGATCGCGACGGATCCGGAGCCGACGGCGCTCTGACGGTGTCCTGAACCGCGTGCGCGGTACGGCGGTTCACGAGATCGTGGCGTATGGCCTCAGACACGTACGACTGGCAGTTCACCGATGACCTCGAGGAGTTCCTCGACCAGGCGGGGGCGTTCCTGTGGTCCGACCCCGCGCTGCACACCGTCCAACTGACGGTCACCGACCGGCTCCGGGCGGAAGGGCCGGCCGTCTACGGCGACGAGGCGCCGTACTACGGCCGGTTCGTGGACGGCGACGGCACCGTACGGGCCACCGTGCTGCGGACACCCCCGTACGCGCTCAACGTCACCGCCCTCACCGCCGAGGCCGCCGACGCGCTCGCGGCACGGCTGGCCGAGGACGGGCGAGCGGTGCCGTCCGTCATGGGACCGGCGGAGGCGGTCACCGCGTTCGCCGCCGCCTGGGAGCGCCGCACCGGGGCCCCGGCCCACCTCCGGATGCGCCAACGGCTCTACCGCCTCGGCACCCTCACCCCGCCCGAGCCCGCACCGCCCGGCCGCGCCCGCGTCGCCGTGGCGGACGACCACGAGCTGGTCGCGCGGTGGTACGCCGGGTTCTGTGCGGACGTCGGGGAGGCCGTGCAGGATCCGGACCGCTGGGCCGAGGGAAGACTCGCCCAGGGCGCCGTCACGCTCTGGGAACTCCCCGACGGCACGCCCGTCGCCATGGCGAGCACCACCCCCGAGATCGCCGGGCAGGTCCGCGTCGCCACCGTCTACACCCCCGCCCCCCTGCGCGGCCGGGGCTACGCCGGGGCCGCCACGTCCGCGGTCAGCGGGGCCGCGCTCGACGCGGGCGCCAAGGAGGTGCTGCTGTTCACCGACCTCGCCAACCCCACCAGCAACGGCCTCTACCAGCGCCTCGGCTACCGGCCGGTGACGGATTTCGCCGTGCACGAGTTCGGGGACGCGTGAGGTCCGCTCACGGCCACAGCAGTTCCGTCGTCCAGCCGCCCTCCGTGCGGCGGTAGCGGAGCCGTACGTGCCGGCGCCGTTCGTCCCCCTGGAAGAACTCCACCTCCTCGGGCCGGAGGCGGTACAGCGTCCAGGACGGCACCGGGGCGTCCGGTTCCTGCCGCGCCTGCTCCCAGGCCCGTTCCGACGCCCGCGCCAGCTCCTCCACGGAAGCCAGCACGTCACTCTGGCGGCCGGTGAGCGCCGCCGCCAGCGCGCCGGTCGAGCGGGCGTGCAGATCCGCCTGCCCCTCCCGCGAGGGTGCGGCGGTGACCGGGCCGCGCAGCCGGATCTGACGGCCCTGCACGGGCCAGTAGAAGCCGAGGGCGGCGTACGGCCGGGCCGCGAGCTGCCGGCCCTTGCGGCTGCCCGCGTGCGTCGCGAACGACCAGCCGTCCGGGTCCGCGCCGTGCAGCATCACGATGCGGACGTCCGGGGTTCCGTCCGCGTCCGCCGTCGCCAGCGACATCGTGTGCGGCTCGGGCTGCCCTGCCGCCACCGCCTGCGCGAACCACTCGGTGAACAGCCCCAGCGGTTCCGCGGGCGCCGCCGCCGGGTCGAACGCGGGCAGCTCGGTGGTGGCCGGGTCCCACACCCGCAGGGTCCTGAGCAGCTCATGAAGATCGGTCGACATGCCCCCGAGTATCGCCCGGCCGACGGCTCCGTCAGCCCCGCCCCAGCACCACCGTCCCCGACGAGCAGAACCAGCCGCCCGTCCCCGATGCCACCGCCAGCTCCGGCAGCCGCCCGCCCCTCCTGCGGACCTGCCGTGCCCCGGCCTCGCCCCGAAGCTGCCGCACCGCCTCCACCAGCAGGAACAGCCCCCGCATTCCCGGGTGCTGGGCGGACAGCCCGCCCCCGTCCGTGTTCACCGGCAGGTCCCCGCCCTCGACCAGCAGCCGCCCCTTCTCCACGAAGGCCCCGCCCTCGCCCTTCCGGCAGAAACCCAGGTCCTCCAGCGTCACCAGGGTCATGTAGGTGAAGGCGTCGTAGATCTCCGCGAAGTCGATCTCCTCCGGGGGCACCCCCGCCCGTTCGAAGGCCAGGCGGCCGCTCACCGCCGCCGGGGACACCGTGAAGTCGGGCCACTCGGACATCGTCGTGTGCGAGACGTGCTCCCCGGCGCCCAGCACCCACACCGGCCGTGTCCGGCAGTCCCGCACCAGCTCCTCGGCGGCCAGCAGGACCGCCGCCCCGCCGTCGGAGCGTATGCAGCAGTGCAGCTTGGTGAAGGGGTCCGCGATCATCGGTCCCGCCAGGACGTCCCCGACCGTGATCGGGTCCCGGAACACGGCCTCCGGATTGGCCCCCGCGTTCGCCCGGGCCTGCACCGCCACCTCGGCCAACTGCTCGATCGTGGTGCCGTACTCGTGCATGTGGCGGCGGGCCGCCATCGCGTACTTGGCGATCAGCGTGTGGCCGTACGGCACCTCGAACTGCAGGGGGCCGCGGGCGCCGAAGGACAGGGTGCCCGTACGGCGGCCCGCCCTCACGTCCGCGCGGGCCGTGGAACCGTAGACCAGCAGCACCGCCCGGGCGTGGCCCGCGGCGATCGCGTCCGCCGCGTGCGCCGCCATGACCTCCCAGGTGGAGCCGCCCACGGAGGTGGAATCGACCCAGGTGGGCCGCAGGCCCAGGTACTCGGCGACCTCCACGGGCGCCAGCGTGCCGAGCCCGGCGGAGGCGAACCCGTCGATCACCGCGCGGTCCAGGCCCGCGTCGGCGAGGGCGCGGCGGGCGGCCTGGGCGTGGAGGGCGTACGGGGTCGCGTCGTCGGCGCGCCCGCAGTCGGACAGCGCCACGCCGACGACCGCGGCGCGCCGGCCGGCCGTGAGAGTCATGAATCTGACGGTACATCAGATCTGCCCGGTGCGGAGCCTGTGCGCGTGAAGACCGCTCGCCTAACATGACGGTCCATCAGATGAGGAAGGGACGGCCGCGCATGGACACCCGCTTCACCACCGAACAGGACGCGATCCGCCGTACGGTGCGCGAGGCGCTGTCGGGACGGTGCGCTCCCGAGGACGTGCGCGCCGCCGCCCGGACCCCCGCCGGGTACGACCCCGCCCTGTGGACCACCCTCGGCGGACAGCTCGGTCTGGCCGGGCTGGCGCTCCCGGAGGCGTACGGCGGCGCGGGCTGCGGCACCACCGAACTCGCCCTCGCCTGCGAGGAGATGGGCCGCACCCTCGCCCCCTCCCCGCTGCTCGCCACCGCCGTCCTCGCCGCACCCCTGCTGCTCGCCCTGGGCACCGACGCCCAGCGCGCCGGACTGCTGCCCCGGATCGCCGCCGGGGAGCTGACCGCCGCGCTCGCCGTCCCGGCCACCGCCCTCGCCACCGCCCTGGCCCTCGTCGGGGACAACCGGGGCGACTGGGCGGGCGGCGGACGCGCCGGCGGCGTCCAGGCGCGGCGGGCGGCCGGCACCTGGCGGCTGTACGGGGAGGCGGCGCAGGTCCTCGACGGGCACAGCGCCGGGCTGCTGGTCGTGGCCGCGCACGCAGGCGGGTACGCGCGGTCGCGGACGCTGCTGTTCCTGGTCCGGGACGGTGCCGTCCGTACGCGGCAGACCGCCCTCGACGCCACGCGGCCCTGCGCCCGGATCCGACTCCGCGACGTGGAGGCCGAGTTGCTCGGCGAGGACGGTGCCGATGTGGCGGGGGCGCTCGCCTCGGTCGGGGACCGTGCCGCCGCCGTGCTCGCCTGCGAGGCCGTGGGCGCCGCCGACCGGGCGCTGGAGCGGACCGTCGAGTACGTCCGGCAGCGGGAGCAGTTCGGCCGGCCCATCGGGTCCTTCCAGGCCGTGCAGCACCGGCTGGCCGACGTGTACGTGCGGGTGCGCGCGGCGCGCTCGGCGGCGTACTACGCGGCGTGGGCGGGCGCGCGGGAACCGGCGGGTGCGGCGCGATGGGGGTGCCCCCGGGCGTCGAGCACGGGGGGAGGCTCCTTGGAGGGGCGGCGGCGGGAGACGGGCGGGCCCGTCGGGGGGCTCGCGCTCGCCGAGGCCCTTCGGGCGCTGCGGACCGCCGCGGCCGAGGGCATCCAGTTGCACGGCGGCATCGGTTTCACCTGGGAGCACGCGGCGCATCTGTACTTCAAACGGGCCACCGGCGACGAGCTGCTGTTCGGGCCCGTGCACCGGCTGCGGGCGCACGCGGCGGACGCGGCGGGGCTCTTCGGGCAGAGGGAGGTGGCCGTGTGACGGCCCTGGGCGTACGGATCGTGCAGAAGGTGTCCTCCACACGGGCCTTCGCGAAGGTCGCGCCGCACGTGGTGCCGGCCCTGGACCGGGCGGTGCACCGGCTGACCCGCGGAAAGGTGCTGCTCAGCGCGCAGATGCTGCCGGGCGTGATCCTCACGTCCACCGGTGCGAGGAGCGGCCTTCCGCGCCGTACGCCGCTCGCGTGCATGCCGGAGGAGGGCGGGAGCTGGCTGCTGATCGGCTCCAACTTCGGGCGGCCCGGCCATCCGGCCTGGACCCACAACCTCCTCGTCCACCCCGACGCGGAGATCAGCTTCAGGGGCGAGGACATCCCGGTCACCGCCCGTCTGCTCCAGGGGCCGGAGCGGGAGGCCGCCTGGAAGGCGGCGCTGGCCTTCTGGCCGCCGTACGCCACGTATCAGCAGCGGGTGGAGCGGGAGATCCGGCTGTTCCGGGTCGTACCGCGGTGACCGCACCCCCCGGTGCGGGGATCGCGGCGCGGCGTGCCGGACGGCGCGGCAGGCGGCGGCCCACTCGGGTGAACCACCGCCCGCATGACAGGACTTGGCGCCGACGCGGCGTGTGCCGCCCCCGGGGGGCTACTTCGTCGGCTTCCTGCCGGTGACGCCCAGGTACACCAAGAGCGCCAGGTTCGGCTTCAGTTCGGCCTGCTTCACGCCCCAGGAGGAGAAGCCCTTCTGGTGGGAGGACACGGCCGCGAGCATCGCCACGAGCGCGCCCGCCAGGGCCGCCGGGCTCACGTCCTTGTCGACCCGCCCCTTGGACTGGAGCTCGGCGATCGCGTCCGCCAGGGAGTTGTTCACGGAGTTGAGGATCTTCATGCGGATCTTGTAGAAGCGCTTGTCGCCCTCGGCCGCACCGAGATCCACGACCCGCAGGATGGCGTCGTGTTTGCGCCAGAACTCGAGAAACCCGTCCACGAGTTCCTGCGCGGTCTGCCAGCCGGCCTTCCCGGCCCAGGAGCGGCCTTCGAGCAGCCGGGTCAACCCGGCGCCGTCCGCGGCCATTTGCTCCGCGATCTCGAGGACGGCGCCCTCGACGTCGGGGAAGTACTGGTAGAAGGTCGCCGGTGACGTCCCCGCCTTCCGGGCGACATCAATGACTTTGACGTCGCGGTAGGGCGAGGAGCTGAGCATCTCGCTGAGGCAGTCGAGCAGCTTCTGCCGCGTCGCCTGCCCGCGTCGACCGGCCACGCGGCCGTCGACGGTACGCACTTGTCCTGTCATGCCGTCAGCTTACCGAGGGGTGATCGAAGCGCGATTCGGCCGACTGCAAATGGGGAGTACAGGGGGCCTGCACCCGCTTCCGGGGCGGTGGGAAAGGAGTACGCCCGCGAGCGCTCCACGGGTCGTGCACGTTAGCTTGGCAGCATGGCCGAAAATCCGCCATCGTCTTCGCGCGGCAGCCTCTTCCCCGAGGGCGTCCCGTGCTGGATCGACGCGCAGGTGCCCGACGTCGAGGCGGGCAAGCGGTTCTACGGTGAGCTCTTCGGGTGGACCTTCGAGGAGGCGCCCGGCTCCGCCGCGTGGGCGCACCTCGGCGGCGAACCGGTGGCCGCGCTGACCCGCAAGGTGAACGGGCGGATGCCCACCGTGTGGACGGTCTACTTCGCCACCCCCGACGCCACCGCGCTCACCCGGCGGATCCAGGCGGCCGGCGGCCAGGTGGTCGCCCTGCCCGCCCCCGTGGACGACCGCGGCACCGTGGCGCTGGCCGCCGACCCCGAGGGCGCCGTGTTCGGGCTCTGGCAGGCCGGGTCGCACGCGGGCTTCGGCAGGCGGCACGAGCCCGGCTCCTTCACCTGGGCCGAGCTGTACACGCGGGACACCGCCGCCGCGAACACCTTCTACACGGGTCTCTTCCACGACGCCCTGTTCGGCCCCGGAGCCGTCCCCGACTTCGGGCGGGCCCCGCTCGAGGACGTCTTCCCCGCCGAGATGCCCCCGCACTTCCTCGTCCACTTCGGCGTCCGGGACGGCGCTGCGGCACTGGGCGCGGTGGCCCGGCTGGGCGGGCGCGTACAGGTACCGGCGTTCGACACCTCGTACGGACGGGTGGCGGTGGTCAGCGACAACCAGGGGGCGAGTTTCGCGCTTCTCCAGCGCTGACGGCTCCCACGCGGCCCCCGTTCCACCATGCGGGCGCCCGCTTCCCGTTCCTCGGTACGCCATGCTTTTGTCCTGAGACACCCCGTTCCGCCCTCGGGTTAGCTTCCGCACGCCCGGACAGGAAGAATCGGGGTGCGTGCCGCCATGGCGGTGCGGTGGTGAGACGCTGCACGGGGTCGCGTGCACAAGCGGATGACGCGACCCGTACGGGGAGGTGGCAGGCAAGTGGTGGATCAGCTTACGCAGCACGATCCGCGGCGGATCGGGCCGTTCGAGGTACTGGGACGGCTGGGTGCCGGCGGCATGGGGCTGGTCTATCTCGCGCGCTCGGCGTCCGGCCGGCGCGTGGCGATCAAGACGGTGCGCACGGAACTCGCCGAGGACCAGCTCTTCCGGGTGCGCTTCACCCGTGAGGTGGAGGCCGCCCGCGCGGTCTCCGGCTTCTACACCGCCGCCGTGGTCGATGCCGACCCGCGCGCGGCCGTGCCCTGGCTCGCCACCGCCTATGTGCCCGCGCCCTCCCTCGAGGAGATAGTGACCGAGTGCGGGCCGCTGCCGGCCCAGGCGGTGCGCTGGCTCGCGGCGGGCGTGGCCGAGGCGCTGCAGTCCATCCACGGGGCGGGCCTGGTCCACCGGGACCTGAAGCCGTCGAACGTCCTCGTCGTCGAGGACGGCCCCCGGGTGATCGACTTCGGTATCGCCTCCGGCGTGTCGAACACCCGCCTGACCATGACCAATGTGGCCGTCGGCACGCCCGCCTACATGTCCCCCGAACAGGCCAAGGACTCGCGCAGCGTCACCGGCGCCAGCGATGTGTTCTCGCTGGGCTCGATGCTCGTCTTCGCGGCCACCGGGCACCCGCCCTTCCACGGCGCCAACCCCGTCGAGACCGTCTTCATGCTGCTGCGCGAGGGCCCGGACCTGTCCGGCCTGCCGGACGAGCTGCGCCCGCTCATCGAGTCCTGCATGCAGATGGACCCCACCGCCCGCCCCAACCCCGCCGACCTGCAGGCGCAACTCGCCCCGCACCTGTTCGGCTCCGGCTCCGACGACAGCGGCACGGCGTCGGCGTGGCTGCCCGAGAAGGCGGTCACCCTGATCGAGGCCCGCCGGGGCGGACGCCCGGCGACCAAGCCCTCCTCCGGCGGCCGCAGCGGCGGCGGGGCACGCCCCGCGGTGCCGCCCCCGCCCTCCCACGACCCGGTGCCCCCTCCGCCGTCCCACGACCCGGTGCCGATGCCGGTCGGCGCGCCCGACGGCGGGCCGGTGCGGCTCGCGGGCGCCTCCGTGCCGATCGGACCCGGGCCGCGGGTCGCCGACGCCCGGGCCGCCGCGCTGAAGGTGCCGGGACCGGAGGCCGCGCTCGCCGCGTCCTGGTCCCGGCCGGCCGCCGGGGCGGGCGGCGCCGCCGGAGCGGCGCCCGCGGTCCCCGCCCCGCCCGCGCCCCCGGAGCCCGCCTCCGGCTGGCGTCCGTGGCGCTTCCGCATGTCGAACGACGTGTGGGGCACCCCCGCGGTCGCCGACGACCTGGTCTACGTCACCTCCTACGAGGTGCACGCCCTGGACGTGGCCACCGGCCGCCGCCGCTTCAAGACCCGGGACGTCGCCTGGTCGATGGCGGTCGCGGACGGCCGTGTCCACGCCTCCGACGGGCCCACCCTGTTCGCCCTGGACGCCCGCGAGGGCACCGATCTGTGGCGGCTGCAGATGGACGGCTGGGTGTACTCCCTCAAGGCCGACCGCGGCACCGTCGTCACCGCCACCCGAGGCGGCGGCGTCCAGGCGTGGGAGGCGTCCGGCGGCCGGAAGCTGTGGGAGACCACCGGCGCGCAGACCGAGTTCGAGACCCCGGAGGCGGGTCCCGCGCTCCACGACGGCACGGTGTTCGTGTGGCAGGACGCCCGGCTGCGCGCCCTGGACGCGCACACCGGCGAGGAGCGCTGGTCGTACCCCATCGGTGACGCGGCCTCCTGCGGCGGGGTCCCCGTACGCCTCACCCACGCGACCGACGGCCATGTGTACGTCTGCGCGGGTGCCCGGGTCCTGGCCCTGGAGGTGGCGAGCGGCAGGCTGCGCTGGCACTTCGAGGCGCCGGCGGTCTTCCTGAGCCCGCCCGCCTTCGCACCGGGCCCGGCGGTGACGGGCGGCGGCATCTACCTCGCGGACTACCTCGGGACCGTGTACGCGCTCGACGCGGCGGACGGCCGCGACCGCTGGCGCATCGCCACCGAGTCCCGCGCGGCCCTCGACCCGGTGCTGGTGGCCGCCGGGCACGTCCACGTGGGCAGCGGCAAGGGCCTCTACACCCTGGACGCGGTCACCGGAACCCCGAAGTGGCGCTTCCAGGCGGGCGGCGACATCGTGGGCTCCCCGGCGGTCGCCGAGGGGCGCATCCACTTCGGAGCCACGGACCACCTGCTGTACACGCTGAAGGCCGACGACGGCCGTCTGCGCTGGAAGCTGGCCACCGGCGGCGAGATCACCGGCGCCCCGGTGGTGAAGGACGGCGTGGTGTACGCGTGCAGCAAGGACCGCTGCGTGTACGCCCTGGACGCGGAGAAGGGCACCGGAACGGCGCGCACGTCCTGAGGTGCGCGGGCGGAGACGGCCGTCGTACCGCGCCGGACGGAAGGGGTCGGGACGGCGGCCGTCCAGTCCTGACGCTACGCCCTGTGCCCGTGACGTGCCATACGGTGGCGGCGGGCCCGGCAGCCCCGACGGGACCGCCCCCGCACGCCCTCCCCGGCGGAACGGCGGCTCACCGTACCCGGAACTCCCCTGAGCGCCGACCCGCGAACAGCTCCGTCTGCCGTTCCACCGGCAGGTTCCCGAGCGCGATCAGCGCCGGTGCCTGCGCGAAGGCCTGCGCCCGGGCCGCCTCCTTCGCCGCCCACAGCGCCCGTACCGTGCCCTGCACGCCCTGCGGCGGGTAGGAGGCGACGACGGCGGCACAGCGCACCGCGGCCTCCAACGCGCCGCCGGGCGCCGTGAGTTCGGACACCAGTCCGATCTCGTACGCGCGCCGGGCGGAGACCCGCTCGGCGGTGCCCATCAGCGCCATCCGCGCGGCCTCGCCGTACGGCATCCGGTGCGCCATGTACACCGCCTCGTACGCGCTGACCATCCCGTAGGCGGTGTGCGGGTCGAAGAACGACGCCGTCTCGTCCGCGACGACGAACTCGCTCTCGCCCAGCAGGTAGAACGCCCCGCCGCAGGCCATGCCCCGCACCGCGGCGATCACCGGCTTCCACAGGTCGTTCGCCTTCGGCCCGATCCGCAGCAGCGGATCGTCCAGCATGTACGGCGAGTTCGGCTGCGGCACGTCCGCGTCCCGGTCGAGCCCGGTGCTGAAGGCCCGCTCCCCGGCGCCGGTGAGGACGACGGCCCGCACGGAGTCGTCGTACCGCAACGCCCGCCAGCAGGCGGCCAACCGGCCGGCCATGGCCAGGTCGATGGCGTTGAGCCTCCCGGGCCGGTCCAGGGTGACGACCGCGACCCCGGTGTCCTCGTCCGCGCTGATCCGCACCCCTTCGCTCACGGCCGCTCCAGGACCCACCGGGGCATCCCGTCCCCGTCGAAGACGGCCTGCACCCTGGCGCCGATCCGGATCCGCTCGGGCGGCACGGAGTTCAGGGGCGCGCCGGGCCCGGCGACGAGGTTGCCGACGAGCCGGATGCGCGGCACCTCGGCGAGCTCCACCACGATCACGTTGTACCCGGCCCGCGCCGCGTACGCCTCGAGCAGCGGCGGATGCGGAACGACGTACGACCAGATCCGTCCCCTCCCGCTCGTCCGCCGCCACTCGCTCGCGAAGGACCGGCAGTGCGGGCAGCAGGGCCGCGGCGGGAAGCGGGGCTCCCCGCAGTCGGCGCAGGTCTGCACGCGCAGTTCGCCCCGCGCGGCGTACTCCCAGAAGGGGGCGCCGTCGTCGTCGGGGACGGGGGAGAGGAGGGCGGGAAGAGTCTCGGGGGACATGGCAGGGCCCTTCAGTTCCTGAGCAGGAGGGCGGAGGTCGGGACCCCCTCGCCCGCGGTGACGAGGCAGGTGGCGGCGCCCGGGACCTGGGCGGTGCTGGTCCCGCGCAACTGCTTCACCCCCTCGTTGATCAGGTTGAACCCGTGGACGTACGCCTCGGAGAGGCCGCCGCCCCCGGTGTTGACGGGCAGCCGCCCGCCGGTCTCCAGCGCGCCGCCCTCGGTGAACGCCCCGCCCTCTCCCCGGCCGCAGAAGCCGTAGCCCTCCAGGGAGAGCAGGACCAGGGGCGTGAACGCGTCGTAGATCTGGGCCACGTCGACGTCGTCGGGGGTGAAGTCGGCGTGTTTCCACAGGTGCCGGGCGGCGGTCCAGGCGGGGCCGGTGAGCGGGTCGTCGTTCCAGTAGTTGACCATGCCGTGGTGCTGGGCGGGCAGCCCCTGGGCCGCGGCGTGGACGTACACGGGCCGCTGCCGGCAGTCGCGGGCGCGCTCGCCGGAGACGACGACGCACGCCAGCGCCCCGTCCGTCTCCAGGCAGTTGTCGAACAGGCAGAGGGGTTCGCTGACCCACCGGGAAGTCATGTACATCTCCCTGGTCAGGGGCCGCTCGTACATGATCGCGGCGGGGTTCTGGTTGGCTCTGTTCCGGCAGGCGAGGGCGACGTTGAACAGGTGGTCCCTGGTCGCGCCGTACTCGTGCATGTACCGGCGCGCGAGCATCCCGATCTCGTCGACGGGCCGAACGAGCCCGAAGGGCCGGGTCCACTGGGCGGGAGTGGGAAGCTGCACGGCCGTGTTCTTCCACGGCCGGGGCCCGCTGCCGCGCTTGCGGGACCGCCAGGCGACGCCGACGGTGGCCTGCCCGGTGGCGACGGCGGCGGCGAGATGGGCGACGGTGGCGCAGGAGCCGCCGCCCCCGTACCCGACCTTGCCGAAGAACGTCAGGTCGCCGAGCCCGAGGGCCTTGGCGACCTCGACCTCGTCGGTCTCCTCCATGGTGTAGGAGGCGAGCGCGTCCACCTCGCCCGGCGCGATCCCGGCGTCGTCCAGGGCGGCGAGGACGGCACGGCAGGCCAGGGCCTTCTCGGACTCCGGGAGCCGCTTGGCGAAGGCGGTCTGCCCGATGCCGACGATGGCGGTCGCGTCCTTGAGCCCTGCCATGGGTGCACCTCCGTGGCCGTACGGCGGCTGACAGCCCGTCAGGCTACAGCTAATCTGACGGGCAGTCAGCTATGTGTGGGGCCGGACCATGTGTGGGGAGGACGCCGTGCGCGGTGACGTGGAGTGGGGCAGCATTCCGGAGCTGGTGCGCAGCGCGGCCCGTCGCTACGGCGACACGGAAGCGGTCGTCGAGGGCCGTACCCGGATCTCGTACGCCGAACTGGGCGCCCGCGTCGAACGCGCGGCGGCGGCCTGCGTCGCGAACGGCGTCGGCGTGGGCGACCGCGTGGCGATCTGGGCGCCGAACACCCTCGACTGGATCGTGTCGTCCCTGGGCGCGGTGTCGGCGGGCGCGGTGCTGGTGCCGCTCAACACCCGCTTCAAGGGCTCGGAGGCGGCGTACGTCCTGGAGCGCAGCCGGGCGAAGCTGCTGTTCGTGACGGGCACGTTCCTGGGCACCTCGTACGTGGCGTCGCTGCGGCGCGCGGCAGGGCAGGGGCCGGGCGACGGCCCCCTCCCCGGCCTGGCGCACCTGGACCAGGTGGTGGTCCTCGCGGACGACGCCCCGACGGACTTCCGCACCTGGAAGGACTTCCTGGCGAGCGGGGAGGGCGTGGGAAAGCCGGAGGTGCGGCGGAGGTCGTCGGCCGTGACGGGCGACCGCCCCTCGGACATCGTCTTCACGTCGGGCACGACGGGCCGCCCCAAGGGCGCGGTGATCACACACGCGCAGACGCTGAGGGCGTACGAGACCTGGGCGGACCTGACGGGCCTGCGGCAGGGCGACCGCTACCTGATCGTCAACCCCTTCTTCCACACCTTCGGCTACAAGGCCGGCGTCCTGGCCTGCCTGATGCGCGGCGCGACCATGATCCCGCAGCCGGTGTTCACCGTGGACACGGCACTGGCGAACACGGCGGCGGAGCGGGTGACGGTCCTGCCGGGCCCGCCCACCCTGCACCAGGCGTTGCTGGACCACCCGTCACGGGCCGCCTACGACCTCTCCGCTCTGCGCCTGGTGGTGACGGGCGCGGCGGTGGTGCCGCTGCGCCTGGTGGAACGGCTACGGGACGAACTCGGCGTCGAGACGGTCCTGACCGCGTACGGCCTGTCGGAAGCGAGCGGTTTCGTCACGATGTGCCGCAGGAGCGACGCCCCGGAGGTGATCGCGACGACATCGGGCCGCCCGATCCCGGGAGTGGAGGTACGGGTGGTGGACGCGAAGGGCGAACCGCTCGGCCCGGGACTCCCCGGGGAGATCCTGGTCCGGGGCTTCAACGTCATGCAGGGCTACTTCGAGGACGAGACGGCCACGGCGGAGGCCGTCACGGCGGACGGCTGGCTGCGCACGGGGGATGTGGGCGTCCTGGACCCGGCGGGCAACCTCCGCATCACGGACCGCGTCAAGGACATGTTCATCGTGGGCGGCTTCAACGCGTACCCGGCGGAGATAGAGCAACTGCTGGCCCGGCACCCGGATGTGGCGGAGGCCGCGGTGATCGGCGTGCCGGACGCGCGGCTGGGCGAGGTGGGGAAGGCGTACGTGGTCCGGCGCCCGGGGGCGGTGCTGACGGCCGACGACCTGATCGCCTGGTCCCGCCGCGAGATGGCGAACTACAAGGTGCCGAGGCAGGTGGAGTTCGTGGCGGAGCTCCCGCGGAACGCGAGCGGGAAGGTGGTGAAGGGGGAGCTGCGGGGACGGGTGCGCTAGGTGTATCGCCCTGTGAGGTCGGTCCTAGGCCCGATGCAGGGGCGC
Source organism: Streptomyces sp. NPDC028331 (assembly GCF_055565775.1). Taxonomy (NCBI): domain Bacteria; kingdom Bacillati; phylum Actinomycetota; class Actinomycetes; order Kitasatosporales; family Streptomycetaceae; genus Streptomyces; species Streptomyces sp. NPDC028331. The sequence continues at coordinate 102,370 of NZ_JBVHTR010000002.1, forward strand.
GTCTCGATCCCGCGGCCGATGAGCCCGCCTCGACGCGGCCTTACCGTCGGGTCCCATGACCATCGACGGCAACGGCATACTCGACGAGGCGTACGAACGACTGCACCGGACGGGACCGGAGTTCGAGGGCTGGTTGAGCAACCACGGCCCCATGGCGGCGGAATCCATGGTCAGGCGCGGTCACGCACGCCAGGTCCACCGCTGGCTGGACGGCTACATGCGCCGGCTGGACGACCTGCCGCGCGGCATCTCGCCCCTCACCGCCGACGAGTGGCGTACGGCGCTGGGGGACCCTCACCGCCTCGGCGACTGGCTGGCGTTCTTCGCGCACGAGGTGACGGAACGGCCCTGGCGCACGGTGCTGGAGACGTGGTGGCCACGGCTGCTCCCGGGCATCGCGGCCGGCGCCACCCACGGCGTGATCCGCACCGGTCACGCGGTCCACGCCCTGCTGGACCGCGAGGACGGGCCGCGCCTGGCCGAGCTGGGACAGGCCCTCGGCTACTGGGCGGCGCGCTGGCAGCCGGTTTCGTTCACGAGCCCGTCCGGAACCGCCGATCCCGCGTCGGCCCTCGCCTCCGTTCCGCGCGTACCCGACCAGAGCGCGGGCATCAACCACCGGCTCGACCAGCTCACCGACCTGCCCGCCTGGCCCACCGCGCTGGCCGCACTGCACCCCGCCCCCGACGCCGACCAGGCCCGGGACCGGCTGGCCGACCTGACCACGGCCGCCGTCCTGCGCTACCTCGCGAACGCCCACGGCTCGCCCGTCATGCTGGTCCACGCCGCGACCGCCCCCATGGCCGTCCTGCGCACCCTGCCCGCACTGCCCCGCACCCAGTGGGCGCCGAGCCTGCACGCGGCCTGGGCCGCGAGCGCCGCCGTGACCGCGGCCTACACCCCTGCCGCACCCGCACCCCGCCACACCCTCCCCACGGCCCCCGAGTCGCAGGAGGAGGTGTTCGCCCTGGCCGTCCACCACGGCGACGAACACGTCGTCAAACTCGCCGACACCTGCCTGGAGGTCCACCAACGCACGGGAGAACCGGACGCGTTGACGGCAGTGCTCCGGGCGGCGGAGCTGATCGAGGAGGTGTGACGGCCGGGCGGGCGCCACGAAGCCGGCCGAAGCCTGCCCCGGACATGCTTCGGCCGCGACGGCTCCCCCTCCGCGCCGTCGCGGCCGATCCCCGTGCGAGGAAAGTCTGGTCAGACGGGCTCGTCCGTGGCGTGGATGTTGTCGGTGCCGGCCTCGGCGGTCTCGTCCGTCTTGAGCGGGTTGGCGGTGGTGAGCGGCTCGCTCGTCGCGTGGATGTTGTCCGGTCCGACGGTCGTCCCGCCCTTGGTGTCCGTGGCGTGGATGTTGTCGGTGGTGTTCTCGTCGCTCATGATCACTGCCTCCCCTGACAGTTCGGATGCCCTGAAGTGACTGCCCGCCCGGCGACTCCCCCGAGGGCCGCCGGACGGGCGCTGTGACCGCCCACGGTAGTGCAACGGTCCGGTCCCCCCGCCTGCCCCCCGACGCGACGGAACGACAAGACGAGAGTGCCGGGAGGCGATAAACGAACGATGAACGTCCGCCTCACGCAGCCGCGAGCGGCTTGAGCAGGCTTCGGACCGTCTCGGCCTCGGGAGCGCCCAGGGACTCGAAGGCCTTGAGGGCATCGCGCCAGCAGACCTCTGCCCGCCCGGGCTGTCCGATGCCGCTCAGTGCGTGGCCGAGGACGACGAGGACATTGGCCCGGCGCCAGTCGCCGCCTATGCCACGCAGCACGGTGAGAGCCGATTCTGCGTTCGACGCGGCCTGCGCGGGGCGGCGGGCGGCGAGGTCGACCTCGGCCAGGCGGAACAGGGACATGCCCTCCCACAGGCGCTGGCGGCTTTCCCGGAACACCGTGAGTGCCGCCTGCAGTTCGGTGGCGGCCTCGGCCAGGCTGCCCTGCTGCGTGAGCGCGAGGCCGAGCGCGTAGCGGCCGTTGGCGCCCTTGAGGGCGTGGCTCATCGCGTCGTACATCCCGGTGCCCTGACGGGCCAGGGACACCGCGCTGTCGGTCCGACCGGTGGCCAGGTGGATGCGGGAGAGGTTGCACAGGGCACTCGCCTCTCCCGGGCGGTCGTCGCAGGCGCGGAAACTCTCGATCGCGTGGAGGAGGTGCGACTCGCCGTCGTCGTGGCGGCTCTGATAGAGCGCGATCACGCCGAGGATGTTGGAGGACCAGCAACTGGCCAGCGGATCGGAGGAGGCACTGGTCAGCTCGCGGGCCTGAGCGGCCTCCTGGTCGGCCAGGTCGAAGCGGCCGGTCACGCTGTGGGCGTAGGCCAGGGTGATCAGCGCTCGCGCCTCCGCCCGCCGGTCCTCCGCCTCCCGCGCCGCCTCGCGGAGCGCGGAAGCGACATTCTCGTACGTCTTGGAGTTGGTGCCGGACTCGGCCAGGTCCACCGCGGCCCAGAGCACGTCGACCGCTCGCCGGAGGAATCCTGCGCCCGTGGCCTGTCGCACGCAGGCCAGCAGTGACACCGCCTCGGCGTACAGCCAGTCCTGCGCCCGGAGCCGGTCGGTGAAGGTCAGCCCCGGGTACCTCGGCCTCTCCAGGTGGTCCACCAGCCGGTCTCCCGGCCGTTCGAGCGCGTACACCCCCGCCGCCGTGGCCAGATAGAAGTCCAGCAACCGCGACATCGCCGCGTCCCGCTCGCTCGGTGGGTGTTCGTCCCGTTCCGCGCAGGCACGCGCGTAGAGGCGGACCAGGTCGTGGTAGCGGTAGCGGCCGGGGGCCGCCGATTCCAGCAGGGACGTGTCGACCAGGGACTCCAGCAGGTCCTCCGTCTCCTCCAGGGGGAGGTTCAGGACCGCGGCGGCGGCCGCCAGGGAGATGTCCGGGCCGTCCGCCAGGCCCAGGAGGCGGAACGCGCGGGCCTGGGCCGGCTCCAGTTGGCCGTAGCCCAGTTCGAAGGTGGCCTTCACGGCCAGGTCGCCGGCCTGGAGTTCGTCCAGGCGGCGGCGTTCGTCCGCCAGCTTCGCCGCCAGGACCGAGACCGTCCAGGTGCGGCGCGCCGCCAGGCGGGACGCGGCGATGCGGATCGCCAGCGGCAGGAAGCCGCACGCCGCGACCACGTCCAGCGCCGCCTCCCGTTCCGAGGCGACCCGCTCCTCGCCGACGATCTTCGTGAACAGCGCCAGCGCCTCGTCGGGCGACATCACGTCCAGGTCCACCAGGTGGGCCCCGGCCAGGTCGACCATGCGGACCCGTGACGTGACCAGGGCGGCACAGCCCTCCGTGCCCGGCAGCAGCGGGCGTACCTGCGCCGCGTCCTTCGCGTTGTCCAGCAGGACCAGCACCCGGCGGCCGTCCAGCACCGAGCGGTACAGCGCGGCCCGCTCCTCCAGCGAGTCCGGGATCGCCGAGTCCGCCGTGCCGAGCGCGCGCAGGAAGGAGCCGAGGACCGTCTCCGGTTCCGCAGCCCTCGGGCCCGCGCCCTGGAGGTCGACGTAGAGCTGGCCGTCCGGGAAGGACGACCGGGCCTGGTGGGCCACGTGGACCGCCAGTGTCGTCTTGCCGACGCCTCCGATGCCCGCCAGCGCCGACACCGCCATCACCCGGCCCTCCGCCGACGCCAGCACCTCGCTCAGTTCGGCGACGAAGGCGGCCCGGCCCGTGAAGTCCGGGACGGTGGCCGGGAGCTGCGCCGGGCGTACCGGGGCGGCGGTGGGTTCGGGCGCCGGTGCCGAGGGTTCGGCCAGGGTCGGGTCCGCCTGGAGGATGCGCTGCTGGAGTTCCTTCAGGCCCGGGCGGGGGTCCACCCCGAGTTCGTCGGCCAGCAGGCGGCGCGTGTCCGCGTAGACCGCCAGGGCCTCCGCCTGCCGGCCGGAGCGGTACAGCGCCAGCATCAGCAGCTCCCGCAGGCGTTCGCGCAGGGGGTGCGCGGCCGTCAGGGCCGTGAGCTCGGAGACCGCCTCGGCGTGGCAGCCCTGCTCCAGGTCCATGTCGAGGCGGGACTCCAGGAGTTGCAGGCGCCATTCCTCCAGGCGGGCCCGCTGTGCCTCCGCGTACGGGCCGGGCACCCCGGCCAGCGGCTCCCCGTCCCACAGCGCCAGCGCCTCGTTCAGGACGTGCCGGGCGTGGCACAGGTCCCCGGAGTTCTTCGCCTTCTCGGCCTGCGCGGCCAGCTCCTGGGCCGCGGCCAGGTCCAGGGAGTGGGGTTCGCCCAGCCGCACCGCGTAGCCGCCCGACTCGCTGACCAGGACACCCGGTGTGAGGACCTTGCGCAGGCGGGAGGCGTACGTGCGGACCGCCGCCAGCGCGCGCGGGGGCGGGTCGTCGCCCCACAGCGCGTCGATCAGTTCGGAGGCCGTCGCCGTACGGCCCTCGCGCATCAGCAACGCGGCCAACAGGGCTCGCTGCTGTGGCGAGCCCGTGACCAGCGGCTCCTTCCCCCGCCAGGCGCGCACCGGGCCGAGCACGCCGAAGCGCAGCGTCGCCGAATCCTCGGGACCCCGCTGCTCAGGTACTCGCGGCACACCGTCCATCGCTGCCCCCTGGCCCCCTGCCGAACCGTCCACAACCAAGAGGCCAGTTTGCCTTGTTCATGGCGGATGCGTCAGCCGTGGGAGACGGCGATCACAGGCCGCGGTGCGGTGCGTCACAAGGTCCCCACACGCTCTCCGCATCTCCGGAGCGCCCGCCCGCGGTGAGCGACCAGATAGCTGACGGACCGTCAGATCAGCGCTACGTTGGCGGGCATGGAGACCTCAGCGACCGACAGCGCCTTCCCGGAGATCATCTCCGTCGACGACCACACCGTGGAGCCCTCGCACGTCTGGCAGGACCGTCTCCCGGCGAAGTACCGGGACACCGGCCCGCGGATCGTCCGCGCTCCCCTGAAGGAAATGACGTTCCTCGGCGGCAGGTTCCGCCCGGTCATGGGCGCCCCGGGCGACGACGGCCCGCTCGGCGACTGGTGGGTGTACGAGGACCTGCGCCGGCCCCTCACCCGCCTCGACACCGCCGTCGGCTACAGCAGGGACGAGGTCAGGCTCGAGGTCATCACCTACGAGCAGATGCGCCCGGGCTCGTACGACGTTCCCGAGCGCCTCGCCGACATGGACGTCAACCACGTGCAGTCCGCCCTCTGCTTCCCCACCTTCCCGCGCTTTTGCGGGCAGACCTTCACCGAGGCCAAGGACCACGAGCTCGGGCTGCTGTGCGTCCGGGCCTACAACGACTGGATGGTGGAGGAGTGGTGCGGGCCGCAGGCCCACGGACGCCTGATACCCCTCACCCTCATCCCCCTGTGGGACGCCGAACTCGCCGCCGCCGAGGTTCGCCGCAACGCCGGTCGCGGCGTTCGCGCCGTCGCGTTCTCCGAGATCCCGCCCCGCCTCGGCCTGCCGTCCGTCCACACCGACGACTGGGACCCGTTCCTCGCCGCCTGCGACGAGACCGGCACCGTCGTGGCGATGCACATCGGCTCCAGCAGCCAGATGCCGTCCACGTCCGCCGACGCCCCGCCCGCCGTGGGTTCCACGATCACCTTCGCCAACTGCTGCTTCTCGATGGTCGACTGGCTGCTGAGCGGGAAGCTGGAGCGCTTCCCCAACCTCAGGATCATGTACGCCGAGGGGCAGATCGGCTGGATCCCGTACATCCTCGAGCGCGCCGACGTCGTCTGGGAGGAGAACCGCGGCTGGGGCGGCGTCGCCGACAAGGTGCACCGCCCGCCGTCCGAGCTGTTCGCCGAACACGTCTACGGCTGCTTCTTCGACGACGCCTTCGGTCTGCGGAACCTGGACGCCATCGGGGTCGGGAACGTCCTGTACGAGACCGACTACCCGCACTCCGACTCCACCTGGCCCAAGTCGCGCGAGGTCGGCGAGGCCCAGATGGGCCACCTGGAGCCGGACGTCGTCGAGCGGATCGTCCGGCGCAACGCCATCGAGCTGCTGGGGCTGACGGAGGACGGCCTGTGGCCGGGCGGCGGACGTTGAGCGGGCCCCCCGGGTCCGGGTCGCCCCCGTCCGAGCCCCTCCCGTCCCGGTCGCTCCGGTCCGGACCCCTCCCGTCCCGGTCGCTCCGGTCCGGGCCCCTCCCACCCGGGCGCCTCCGCTACGGCATGCAGCTCCCCGTCCAGTCCCAGTCCACCCTCTACGCCGAGCCCTGGGAGGCCGAGGCCGGTCCGGGCGACCTCGTCGCCGTCGCCCGGACCGCCGACGCCGCCGGGTTCGACTACCTCGCCTGCTGCGACCACGTCGCCATCCCGCGCCGGCTCGCCCCCGCCATGGGCACGGTCTGGTACGACCCGGTGGCCACCCTCGGGTACCTGGCCGGTGTGACCGAGCGCGTACGGCTGCTCAGCCATGTCGCGATCGTCGGGCTGCGGCATCCGCTCGTCACCGCCAAGCAGTACGCCACCCTCGACCACCTCTGCGGCGGGCGGCTCGTCCTCGGGGTGGGGGCCGGGCATGTGCGGGAGGAGTTCGAGGCGCTGGGGGTGGACTTCGGGCGGCGCGGCCCCCTGCTCGACGAGGCGGTCGACGCGCTGCGCGCCGCCCTCGGGCCCGAGGCGTTCCCGGTGCACCACGGGAAGGCGTACGACTTCGAGGGGCTCGGGCAGCGGCCCCGGCCCGCCCAGCCGCGCGTCCCCCTCTGGGTGGGCGGTTCCTCGCCCGCCGCCGTGCGCCGGGCCGCGCTGAAGGGCGACGGCTGGCTGCCGCAGGGCGATCCGCGCGAACGGCTGCCCGCGCAGATCACCCGCCTGCGCCGGCTCCGGGAGGAGCGGGGACTCGACGGCCCCTTCACCGTCGGCGCCATCACCGAGCCCCTCTACGTCGGCGAGCCGCGCTGGGACGTCGGGCCGCGCACGGTCGCCGGCCCGCCGGAAGCGGTCGCCGAGTCCCTGCGGGCGTACCGCGCGATGGGCGTGGACCAGATCCAGGTGCGCTTCCGCAGCCGGAGCCGCGCCGAACTCACCGACCAGATCGCAGCGTTCGGGGCCGAGGTCGCGCCCCGCCTGGACTGAGGAGCAGACCCCATGGGCAAGCTGGACGGCCGCGTCGTCATCGTCACCGGGGCGGCGCGCGGGCAGGGCGAGCAGGAGGCGCGGCTGTTCGCGGCGGAGGGCGCCCGGGTGGTCCTCGCGGACGTGCTCGACGACCAGGGGGAGGCGCTCGCCAAGGAGCTGGGGCAGTCGTACGTGCACCTCGACGTGGGCCGTGAGGCGGACTGGTCCGCCGCCGTGGCCGCCGCGAAGAAGGCGTACGGGCATGTCGACGGGCTGGTCAACAACGCGGGCATCCTGCGGTTCAACGCGCTTGCCGACACGCCCCTGGACGAGTTCATGGGCGTCGTCCGGGTCAACCAGGTCGGCTGCTTCCTCGGCATCAGGACGCTCGCGCCCGAGATCGCGGCGGCCGGCGGCGGCACCATCGTCAACACGGCCTCGTACACCGCGCTGACCGGGATGGCGGCCGTGGGGGCGTACGCGGCGACCAAGCACGCCGTCCTGGGCCTCACCCGGGTCGCCGCGATCGAGCTGGCGCCGCAGCGGATACGGGTGAACGCGGTGTGCCCGGGGGCCGTCGACACCCCGATGTCCAACCCCGCCCGGCTGGACCCGGAGGCGGACCCCGAGGTGATGTCCCGCGCCCTGGACGAGCTGTACCGCCGGCTCGTGCCGCTCGGGCGGGTCGGCAGGCCCGAGGAGGTGGCGCGGCTCGCGCTGTTCCTCACCTCGGAGGACTCCTCCTACATCACCGGGCAGCCGTTCGTGATCGACGGCGGCTGGCTGGCCGGGGTCTCGATCGTCTGAAGCGCGATCTGACCGACCGTCAACTATTGACGGTCCGGCGGGGTGGTGCGACAGTCGGCGGCAAGTCAATCTGACGGATCGTCAGGTAGATACTCGTGGGGACGGTGACCTCCGTGGAATTCGGGCTCTTCGTACAGGGATACGTCGGCAAGCGGGCCGAGACCGACCCGCTCGCGGAGCACAAGGCGCTGATGGAGGAGACCGAGTACGTCATCCAGGCGGACAGGTCCGGCTTCAAGTACGCCTGGGCGTCCGAGCACCACTTCCTGGAGGAGTACTCGCACCTCTCCGCCAACGACGTCTTCCTCGGCTACCTCGCGCACGCCACCGAGCGCATCCACCTCGGCTCCGGCATCTTCAACCCGCTGGCCCAGGTCAACCACCCGGTGAAGGTCGCCGAGAAGGTCGCCATGCTCGACCACCTCAGCGAGGGCCGGTTCGAGTTCGGCAGCGGACGCGGTGCCGGCTCCCACGAGATCCTCGGCTTCCTGCCCGGCATCACCGACATGAACTTCACCAAGGAGATCTGGGAGGAGACCATCGCCGAGTTCCCGAGGATGTGGCTCCAGGACGAGTACCAGGGCTTCACGGGCAAGCACTGGTCGCTCCCGCCCCGCAAGGTGCTGCCCAAGCCGTACGGGAAGTCGCACCCCGCCATGTGGTACGCCGCCGGGTCCCCGTCCTCGTACGCCATGGCCGCGAGGAAGGGCCTCGGGGTGCTCGGCTTCAGCGTGCAGAAGGTCTCCGACATGGAGTGGGTGCTCGAGCAGTACAAGACGGCGATCGTGGACGCCGAGCCCGTGGGGGACTTCGTCAACGACAACGTGATGGTGACGACCACCGCGATCTGCGCGCCCACGCACGAGGAGGCCATCCGCATCGCGATGAACGGCGGGCTGCACTACCTGCCGTCCCTCGTCTTCCGCTACCACGACACCTTCCCGCGCCCCGAGGGCTTCCCCGTGTGGCCGGACACGCTCCCCGAGTACACCGAGGAATTCCTCGAACTGCTCATCGAGGAGGAGCTGCTGATCTGCGGCGACCCGGACGAGGTGCTGCGGCAGTGCAAGCGGTGGGAGCAGGCGGGCGCCGACCAGCTCAGCTTCGGGCTTCCGGTCGGGATACCGAAGGAGGAGACGCTGCAGACGATACGGCTGATCGGGGAGCACGTGATTCCGAAGATCGACACGGATCCCGTTCATCGGACCAGCCGGTTCCGGGCTGCCGTGTGATCGCCGTCGCGGGCTGCGGGCCTGATGTGGCTGGTCGCGCAGTTCCCCGCGCCCCTTCGGGGCGCGTTCCCGCACCGGAGTTGGGAAGGAGCCCCATGCTCGATCACCTCATCAAGGGCGCCACCGTCGTGGACGGCACCGGTGCGCCCGCCTTCACCGCGGACGTCGGCATACGAGACGGCCGGATCGCCACCGTCGGCACGGTCACCGAGGACGCCCGCACCGGCGAGGACGCCACCGGCCTGGTCCTCGCCCCCGGCTTCGTCGACCCGCACACCCACTACGACGCCCAGCTCTTCTGGGACCCGTACGCGACCCCGTCCCTGAACCACGGGGTCACCACGGTCGCGGCCGGCAACTGCGGCTTCACGCTCGCCCCGCTGAACCCGGCGCGCCCCGAGGACGCCGACTACACCCGGCGGATGATGTCCAAGGTGGAGGGCATGTCCCTGGTCGCCCTGGAGGAGGGGGCGCCCTGGAGCTGGCACTCGTTCGGGGAGTACCTGGACGCCCTCGAAGGGCGGATCGCCGTCAACGCCGGTTTCATGGCGGGGCACTGCGCGCTGCGGCGGTACGTGATGGGCCCGGACGCGGTCGGCGGGCAGCCGACGGGCGAGCAGTTGGACGCCATGCTGCGGCTGTTCCACGAGGCCATGGACGCCGGCGCCTGGGGGCTGTCCACCACCCAGTCCTCCACCCACTCCGACGGTGACGGCAGGCCGGTCGCCTCCCGGCACGCACGGCCGGCGGAACTGCTGGCGCTCGCCCAGGCGGTCGGCGAGCACGAGGGCACGCAGATCGAGGCGATCGTCGCGGGCTGCCTGGACCAGTTCAGCGACCCGGAGATCGACCTGCTGGTGGAGCTGAGCGCGGCGGCCGGACGGCCGCTGAACTGGAACGTCCTCACCATCGACGCCGCCGTCCCCGAACGGGTGCCGCGCCAGCTCTCCGCGAGCGAGCGGGCCCGGAAGGCGGGCGGCCGGGTGGTGGCCCTGACCATGCCGATCCTCACCCCGATGAACATGTCCCTCGGCACGTTCTGCGCCCTCAACCTGATCCCCGGCTGGGGACCGGTCCTGGGCCTGCCGGTGCCCGAGCGGATCGCGAAGCTGCGCGACCCCGGGGTCCGGGCCGAGATGCTGCGGCGCGCCGACTCCAGGGAGGCGGGCGTCTTCCGGCGCCTCGCCGACTTCGGGCGGTACGTCATCGGCGACACCTACAGCCCGCGCAACGCGGGCCTGACCGGGCGGGTCGTGAAGGACATCGCGGCCGAGCGCGGCCAGGACCCCTTCGCGTGCCTGGTGGAGATCTGCGCGAACGACGACCTGCGTACCGTGCTGTGGCCGATGCCCACCGACAACGACCCCGGCTCCTGGGCCCTGAGGGCGGAGACCTGGCGGCACGAGGACGTCCTGCTCGGCGGCTCCGACGCGGGCGCCCATCTGGACCGCATGTGCGGGGCGCCGTACACGACCCGGTTCCTCGGGGACTGTCTGCGCGGCCGGAGGCTGGTGCCGCTGGAGCAGGCCGTGAAGATGCTGACGGACGACCCCGCGCGGCTTTTCGGGCTCCGGGAGCGCGGCCGGGTGTGCGAGGGCTTCCACGCCGATCTGGTCCTCTTCGACCCGGAGCGGATCGACGCCGGGCAGGCCACCCTGGTGCACGACCTGCCGGGGGACAGCCCGCGGCTGGACGCGCGGGCGATCGGGATACGGGCCGTCTGGGTCAACGGCGTCGAGGCGATCCGGGACGACGTGGTGACCGGGGCCGTGCCGGGCAAGGTGCTGCGCTCCGGGCGGGACACCAGGACGGTGAGCACCACGTGAGCGACCGGCAGCGGCTGTTCGTCGGCGGCGCGTGGGTGGAGCCGGACGACGGCCACTACCGGGTGACCGATCCGGCGACCGAGGGGATCGTCGGGTGGGCGCCGGAGGCCTCGCGGGACCAGGTGCGGGCGGCCTGCGCCGCGGCCCGTGAGGCGTTCGGGCCGTGGTCCCGGACGCCGCCCGGGGAACGGGCGGCGGTGCTGGCGCGGGCGGCCGACATCATCCAGGGCCGCCTGGGGCCGTACGCCGAGCTGGCGCAGGCGGAGAGCGGCGCGACGACCGGGACGGCACGCGGGATGCAGGTCGGGGTCGCGGTGGCGCGTTTCCGGCGGTACGCACGGGCGGAACCGCTGGAACAGCCGCTGCCGCCGCAGATCAACGAGGCGGGCCCGTTCGGCCCGGCGACCGTCATGGGCGCCCTGGCCGTGCGCCAACCCGTCGGCGTGGTCGCCTGCGTCACCTCGTACAACAACCCCTGGGCGAACCCGGCGGGCAAGGTCGCCCCGGCGCTCGCGATGGGCAACACGGTGGTCGTGAAGCCGGCCCCGCAGGACCCGCTGTCGGTGTACCGCATGGCGGAGGCGCTTCACGAGGCGGGCGCGCCGCCGGGCGTGGTGAACGTGGTCAGCGGTGCGCGCCCCGAGGTGGGCGAGGCGGCCGTGGACTGCCCGGACGTCGACATGGTCAGCTTCACCGGCTCCACGGCCGTGGGGCAGCGCATCGCCGAGGTGTGCGGCCGGTCCATGAAACGGCAGCTCATGGAGCTGGGCGGGAAGGGCGCGGCGCTCGTCTTCGACGACGCGGACCTGGACGCGGCGGTGGCCGGGATCGGCACCACGTTCTCCTTCTACAGCGGCCAGATCTGCACGGCACCGACGCGGGTGCTCGCGCAGCGGGCCGTGTACGACCGGCTGGTGTCCCGCCTGGCGGAGTACGCCCGCGGGCTGAAGGTCGGGGACCCGCGGGAGCGGGACACCGTGGTGGGCCCGGTGATCTCGGCGGCGCACCGGGACCGGGTGGAGGCGTATGTCGAACTGGGCCGCAAGGAGGGCGCGCGGCTGGTCACCGGCGGCGAACGGCCCCCGCACGAACGCGGCTTCTACGTCGCCCCCACCCTCCTCGCGGACTGCGCCCCCGACATGCGGGTGGTCCGGGAGGAGATCTTCGGCCCGGTGGTCGTGGTCGTCCCCTTCGACGACGAGGAGGAGGGCATCGAGCTGGCCGACGCCTCCGACTACGGCCTGATCGACTACGTGTGGTCGCGCGACGTGGCCCGCGCCTTCCGGGTGGCCCGCAGGCTGCGGGCGGGCGGTGTCGGTGTGAACACGGTCGGCCGCAACATGGAGGCGCCGTTCGGCGGTTTCAAGAAGAGCGGGGTGGGCCGTGACGTGGGCTCCTACGCCCTGCACGCCTACAGCGAGTTGCAGGCGATCGTGTGGCCGGGCTGACTCGGCCGTCCGTCTCAGCCGTCCAGGTCCACCCGTACCGTGAGGAGCTGCGTCCCGAAGGCCCGCACCACCGTGCTGTTCATGCGCGGCAGCTTCTTCAGGCGGGCCCGGGGGTCGTCGTCCGGGAGCAGGTGGGCCGTGCCCGTGTGCCAGCGGCCCAGGATGCGGACCCGGACACGTGGATTCGCCCGGATGTTGCGGACGTACTGGGACTTCTCTCCGTACTCCGACACCAGCCAGAAGGAGTCGCCGACGCGGCGGCCGCCCACCGGGGTCTGGCGTGGCAGCCCCGACACGCGGCCCGTCGTCTCCAGGACCGTCTGGAGGGGCAGACGGCGCAGCAGCGGGTTGCCGACGTGGCGCTGGAACGCCGTGACGACCCGCTGCTTGCGATCGGCGAAGTCCGACATCGTCCCTTGCCCTCCTTGACGACGGGAAGCGCTGGGCGCCCCGCGCAGTCTCGCAGATCGGGGAGCGGGGCGCGCGACATACGGCCGCGCGCCGTGGCGAAGGGGCTCACACCCCACGTGTCGGGCGCCGTGGAACCGTTCCAGTGCCTTTCGCGGCCCTAGGCCTCACCCAGGAAGAGCGGGTTGGTGAAGGCGGCCAGCGCCCCCGGTACCGGGCCCGCCGCCGCCTCGTGCCGCAGCTCGGCCCGGACGTAGGCCGCGTACGACGCCGTCGTGCGCCATTCGACCGTGCCCGAGCCCGCCACCGGCAGCGGGTCGCTCGTGAACAGCGTGCCCTGGTCGGTGACGAAGCGGACCGTGCAGCGCGGTGCGCCCCGCACCTCCAGGCGGACCGTGACCGGGGTGTCGCGGTCCACCTGCAGCCGCTCGCCGATGCCCGCGTGCTGGCCGCGGCTGCCCGACGCGGTGAAGGCCAGGGAGACGTGCCGGGACTCGGCGACGTACGAACGGCCCGCGCGGATGCCCTCCTGAACGGCCTGGCGGGTCAGGTCGTCGGCGAGGACCACGGTCTGCGGGGTGCCCACCGCGTCCGGGTCGCGGTGCGCGTCGCTGTTGCCCATCGCCGGCAGCCACCGGCCGTGGCCCTGACGGACCGACGCCACCAGTGTGCTGTCCCAGTCCGCGAGCGCCACCTCGTCGTCGGGGGTGTACGGTCCGTTCCACACCTCCACCGCGTCCACCTCGCCGAAGCCGAACTTCCAGCCGCAGCCGATGCAGGTGGCGTGCGGATGCGCCGGGACGACCAGGCCGCCCGCGCGGCGGATCTGCTGGGCGAAGCGGGCCCAGCGGTTGTCGCGGGCCCGGTAGCGCCAGTCGACGAACGTGCCCGGGTCGGTGCCCAGCGCCAGCACGTGGCCGTTGCGCGTCGTCACCTCCTCACCCGTCATGATCAGCAGGTCGTCGCCCGCCTGGTCGGCCCAGTGGGCGTGCGAGGAGTGGGTGTTGTGGTCCGAGGTGTTGATGAAGTCCAGGCCGGCCGCCCGGGCCAGCGCGGCGATCTCGGCCGGCGTCCGGCGGCCGTCGGAGTACCAGGAGTGCAGGTGGCAGTCCCCGCGGTACCAGGCACGGCCCCGGCCCCTGGCCCGGGACGGCGGGTACACGGGCCTCGGGGTCTCGCCCTGGGCCCCGTAGGTCAGCGTGACGGTGACCTCGTACGTCAGGCCCTGCGGCGCCACCGTGTACGGGCCCAGCACGATGTACCAGGTGCCGGCGCGGATACGGCCCGGGATGTAGCCGGGAGTCGCGTCGTCCGCGCGGACGAAGAACTCGCTGCGCGCCCCGCCGGACCAGCCGCGGAAGCCCTGGCCGCCCAGCTCGGTGCCGCGCTCGTCGAAGATCCCGATGTCCAGGCCGTTGCCCTGGGTGCCGGACGGGACGGACGGCTTGTCGTAGGTGTAGGCGACGTGGATCTCACGGACGCCCTCGGGGACGTCGACGGGCAGGTACACGAAGTCGGGGGAGCCGGTGGGCAGCGTGCCGCGCACCGTCCTCGTCTCCTGGTTGTCGGCCGCCTCGGCGGCGGGGCCCTGGGAGAAGCTCACGGTTCCCAACGTAAGCGCGGCGGCCGCACCCGTCACGAACAGTGCGCGTCTTCCCATGCCGTTGCCGTGGTCGTCCTCGCACATGCTGCTGCTCCCGATGTGTCGGATGACAGGGGTGGTGCAGGGATGGCGCACACCACTGTGGTGTCCGCCCGTGAACTGCGGTGCACGGGAAACGGATCGGCAGCCGTGCTGGGCGCGACATTCGGCGGAACGGGACAGGGGTGCGGCGGGCACGCCTGTCTGACCTGATCACCGCGTACGTATGCTCGAGGGATGACGACTTCCGCGACCTCCGGAACCGGCCCCACCGAGAACTCCATGCGTCGCGCCCTCAAACGCGCCCGAGACGGTGTCGCGCTCGATGTGGCGGAGGCGGCGGTGCTGCTCCAGGCCCGCGGCGCGGACCTCGACGACCTGGCCGCCTCCGCCGCCCGGGTACGCGACGCGGGCCTGGAAGCCGCCGGCCGGCCCGGCGTCATCACCTACTCGAAGAGCGTCTTCGTCCCGCTGACCCGCCTGTGCCGCGACAGGTGCCACTACTGCACCTTCGTCACCGTGCCGGGCAGGCTGCGCCGCGACGGGCACGGGATGTTCATGTCCCCGGACGAGGTCCTCGACATCGCCCGCAAGGGCGCCGCCCTCGGCTGCAAGGAAGCCCTCATCACCCTCGGCGACAAGCCGGAGGACCGCTGGCCCGAGGCGCGCGAGTGGCTGGACGCGCACGGCTACGACGACACGATCGCCTACGTACGGGCCATCTCCATCCGCATCCTGGAGGAGACGGGCCTGCTGCCGCACCTCAACCCGGGCGTGCTGTCCTGGACCGACTTCCAGCGGCTCAAGCCGGTCGCCCCGTCGATGGGCATGATGCTGGAGACCACGGCGACCCGGCTGTGGTCCGAGCCGGGCGGCCCCCACTACGGCTCCCCGGACAAGGAACCCGCGGTCCGCCTGCGCGTGCTGGAGGACGCCGGCCGCTCCTCCGTCCCGTTCACCTCCGGGATCCTGATCGGCATCGGCGAGACCCACGAGGAGCGCGCCGAGTCGCTGTTCGCGCTGCGGAAGGTCTCCCGCGCCCACCACGGCATCCAGGAGCTGATCATCCAGAACTTCCGCGCCAAGCCGGACACGGCGATGCGCGGCATGCCGGACGCCGAACTGGACGAACTGGTCGCCGCGGTGGCCGTGGCCCGGCACATCATGGGCCCCTCCGCCTGCCTGCAGGCCCCGCCGAACCTCGTCGACTCCGAGTACGAGCGGCTGATCGGCGCCGGCATCGACGACTGGGGCGGAATCTCGCCCCTGACCATCGACCACGTGAACCCCGAGCGGCCCTGGCCGCAGATCGAGGAGCTGGCCGCGAAGTCGGCCGCGGCGGGCTTCGAACTGCGTGAACGCCTCTGCGTCTACCCGGAGTTCGTACGGCGCGGCGAGCCCTGGCTGGACCCGCGGCTGCGTCCGCACGTCGCGGCGCTCGCGGACCCCGAGACGGGTCTGGCGCGCGAGGACGCGGTGGTCGAGGGGCACCCCTGGCAGGAGCCCGAGGAGGTGTTCGTCGCGGCCGGACGCACGGACCTGCACCGCACGATCGACACCGACGGCCGTACGCGCGACCGGCGGGACGACTTCGACGAGGTGTACGGCGACTGGGAGGCCCTGCGCGAGGCGGCGGCGCCCGGCATGGCGCCGCAGCGCATCGACGCGGACGTACGGGCGGCGCTGCGCACGGCGGCCGACGACCCGACGAAGCTGACGGACGACGAGGCGCTGGCGCTGCTGCACGCGGACGGCCCGGCACTGGACGCGCTCACCCGCATCGCGGACGACGTGCGCAAGTCCGCGGTCGGCGACGACGTCACCTACATCGTCACCCGGAACATCAACTTCACCAACGTCTGCTACACCGGCTGCCGTTTCTGCGCGTTCGCGCAGCGCCGCACCGACGCGGACGCCTACACGCTCTCCCTGGAGCAGGTCGCCGACCGCGCCCAGCAGGCCTGGGACGTGGGCGCGGTCGAGGTGTGCATGCAGGGCGGCATCCACCCGGACCTGCCCGGAACGGCGTACTTCGACATCGCGAAGGCGGTGAAGTCCCGTGTCCCCGGCATGCACGTGCACGCCTTCTCCCCGATGGAGGTGGTCAACGGCGCGACCCGCACGGGCATGTCGATCCGCGAGTGGCTGACGGCCGCCAAGGAGGCGGGCCTGGACACGATCCCGGGCACGGCGGCGGAGATCCTGGACGACGAGGTCCGCTGGATCCTGACCAAGGGCAAGCTGCCCACGGCGACCTGGATCGAGGTCGTCACGACGGCCCACGAACTGGGCATCCGCTCCTCGTCCACGATGATGTACGGCCACGTGGACCAGCCCCGCCACTGGCTGGGCCACCTGAGGACCCTGGCCGGGATCCAGGAACGCACGGGCGGCTTCACGGAGTTCGTCACCCTCCCGTTCATCCACACCAACGCCCCGGTGTACCTGGCGGGCATCTCCCGCCCCGGACCGACGATGCGGGACAACCGCGCCGTCACCGCGATGGCGCGCCTCCTGCTGCACCCGCACATCCCCAACATCCAGACGAGCTGGGTGAAACTGGGCACGGAGGGTGCGGCGGAGATGCTCCGCTCCGGGGCGAACGACCTGGGCGGCACCCTGATGGAGGAGACGATCTCCCGCATGGCGGGCTCCTCCTACGGCTCGTACAAGTCGATCAGGGACCTGGTCGCCGTCGCGGAGGCGGCCGGCCGCCCGGCCAGGCCGCGCACCACCGTCTACGGCGAGGTCCCGGAGGAACGGCGGCGGGCGGCGGCGGCATCCGACGGGCATCTGCCGGAACTGCTGCCCGTGCTGGACGACTGACGGTGAAGGTCAGTCTTCCTCCCGCGCCGCCCCCGGCAGATGCGTCGCCAGCAGCACCACCCCGGTCAGGACGAGGACCCGGGTGGCCGCGTCCAGGCCGTTCCAGGTCTTGGACTGCCACATCGCGAACCACTCGCCGCCTATCGCGATGAACCCGGCGCCGAACAGCAGCAGGAGCATCAGCAGACCGATGTCGGACAGCCAACGGGCGCGCGGGTGGCGGCGCGCCCACAGCCAGGTCGCGGCGATCAGGATCAGGGCGGCGGCCGTCTCCCAGACGATGATCGCCACGTACGCGGCGTCCTCCCAGGCGCGCGAGGTGATGGCGCGCCACATCAGGTCGTCGTCCTTGAAGGTGGTGTCCATCGCGAGCACGTGCCGGACGAACTGCTGGTTGGTGCCGAAGTCCGTGATGTTCCCGAACGCGACGAGCGCGATGTAGAGGGCGACCGTGCCGGTGAGGAGGGTCGCGGCGAGGGGGAGCGCGGACCGGGTGTGGGGGCTTCTCGTTGTTTCGGCCATGATCCAACTATGGAGACGGCTTTCGGCCGCTCACAGAGGATTTTCGGGCGGTCGCGGAAGTGTGGTGTGCATGACGTTCGGCAGCCCTGAGCCGACCGCTCCCACTCGATTACAGTGCTGCGCGTCTGAGGTGCACGCGGTGCCATGAGGAGGCCTGGGGTGGGTGCGACAGCCGGTGCCGTCTGGGGGCGCGCCGAGCAGCAGGACTTCCGCAGCCGAGTGCGTGGCACGCTGCTCGGCGTGGCCGTCGCCGACGCCCTGGGCGCGCCCGTCGACGGGCTCACCCTGGAGGAGATCCGGCAGGCGTACGGGCCCGAGGGGCTGACGGACCTGGCGTTCGGGCACGGCCGGCGTGGCGCGATCACCCACCACACCCAGCTCACCCTGTTCTCCGTGGACGGGCTGATCCGTGCCCAGGTCCGCCGAGACACGGGCGCCTGGCATCCGCCGACCGATCTGCACCGGGCGTATCTGCGCTGGGCGGCCACCCAGCGGGACTGGGGGCCCGACGAGCGGCGCAAGGAGGACGGCTGGCTGGCCCGCGAGGAGTGGCTGTACGCCCGGCGCTCGCCGGCCCGGGCCTGCCTGCTGGGCTTCGGGGACGACACGATGGGCACGCTGGACGCGCCGAAGAATCCGGGCGACCAGGGGCCCGAAGCCGCCGCCCGCTCCGCGCCGTTCGGGCTGCTCGTCGGGTGGGATCCGCAGCTCGTGCTGCAACTCGCCGTCGAGTGCGCGGCGCAGACGCACGGGCACCCCACCGCCTACCTCGCGGCGGGCGCGTACGCCGTGATCCTGCACGCGCTGGCGCGCGGGGAGGGCCTGGACGCGGGTGTGCAGCGGGCCCTGGCGCTGCTCGCCCCGCGACCGGGGCAGCAGCAGGTCGCGGAGGCGTTGCAGCACGCGCTGGGGGCCGTACGGCAGGGGATGCCGACGCCCGACCGGATCGAGGAGCTGGGCGGGGACGGTACGGCGGCCGGGGCGCTGTCGGTCGCCGTGTACTGCACGCTGGTGGGGGAGGACGTCCGGCACGCGCTGTGCCTCGCCGTGAACCAGGGGGGTCCCTCCGGGGCGGCGGGGGCGCTGACCGGTGGCCTGCTGGGGGCGCTGCACGGCGAGACGGCTCTGCCGCCGGCCTGGCTGGCCGAGCTGGAGGGCCGTCCCACGATGCTGGTCCTGGCGGACGACTTCGCGATGGAGATGACGCAGGGCCCCGCGCTGCACAGTCCCACGGGGTCCGCGCCGGGGTGGCTGGAGCGGTACCCGCGGGCGTAGACCGCCCGAGGGATCCGCCCCCGCACCCCACCGGCCGCAGGAGCCTCGGTTCAGACTCCGGACGGGCTGGCCGTACCCGCGGCCGGCACCGTGACCGTCGCCCCGTCGTCGTCGGTGTTGATCTTCTCGATGATCGCGTCCCGCCCGGGGGTGTCCTCCGGCTTCACCAGGCCGATCACGACGTACAGGACCAGCGAGATCACCATCGGCACCGCCACCTGGTACTCCAGCTTCACGTCCGTCCGCTGGGAGAAGTCCAGGTGGTAGTTGACGAAGAAGAACGCCAGCAGACCCGCCGCCCAGCTCACGAGCGCGGCCGTCGGGCCGGACCTGCGGAACGTGCGCAGCAGGCCGAGGATGAACGGGATCGCGATCGGTCCCATCAGACCGGCCACCCACTTGATGACCACCGTGATGATGTCCTTGAAGGTGGGGGAGTTGACCTGCGTCGCCACCGCCATGGACAGGCCGAGGAAGGCGACCGTCGTCACGCGGCCCGCGATCAGCCCCGTCCGCGTGTTCCACGCCCGCGCCGCCTTCGACAGCACCGGCACCACGTCCCGCGTGAACACCGCGGCGATCGCGTTGGCGTCGGAGGAGCACATGGCCATCGTGTGCGAGAAGAAGCCGACCACGACCAGGCCCAGCAGGCCGTGCGGCAGCAACTGCTCGGTCATCAGGCCGTAGGCGTCGGAGCCGTCCGGCTTCTTCGCGGTGACCAGCAGCGGGGACAGCCACATCGGGATGAAGAGGATGACGGGCCAGACGAACCACAGGCCCGCCGACAGCAGGGCGGACCGGGTCGCCTGCTTCGCGCTGCCCGTCGCCATGTAGCGCTGGGCCTGGTTCCACATGCCGCCGTTGTATTCGAACAGCTTGATGAACAGGTAGGAGATGAAGAAGACCGTCATGTAGGGGCCCGCGAAACCGTGCCCGTGACCGTCCAGCTTCGGCGAGTCCAGCGCCTTGGACAGACCGCCCTGTTCGGAGATCTTGTGCAGTGCGATGACCAGCATGGCCAGTCCCGCCAGCAACTGGATGACGAACTGGCCCAGTTCGGTCAGCGCGTCCGCCCACAGACCGCCGATCGTGCAGTACACCGCCGTGATGCCACCGGTGATGAGGATGCCCTGAGTGATCGTGACCCCGGTGAACACGCTCAGCAGCGTCGCGATCGCCGCCCACTTGGCGCCCACGTCCACGATCTTCAGCAGGATGCCGGACCAGGCCAGGGCCTGCTGGGTGGGCACGTTGTAGCGGTCCTTCAGGTACTCCAGCGGCGAGGCCACCCGCAGCCGTGAGCGCAGCCGGTTCAGGCGCGGCGCGAACAGCTTGGCGCCGAGCAGCACACCGATGGCGATCGGCAGGGCCCAGGTGACGTAGGAGGTGATGCCGTAGGTGTAGGCGATGCCGGCGTATCCCGTGAACATCACCGCGCTGTAGCCGGACATGTGGTGCGAGATGCCGGACAGCCACCACGGCATCCGGCCGCCCGCGGTGAAGAAGTCGCTGACGTTGTCGACGCGTTTGTGGGACCAGACGCCGATCGCCGTCATCACGCCGAAGTACGCGACCAGGACGGCCCAGTCGAAGCCGTTCATGTACCCCTCCCTCCCTGCCGAAGTGCCCGCTCATGGTGGTTTCCGTCGCATGGGCACGACAACCGGCGTACTGGTCAAAGGGAGGTAAAATCGTTCTGTTGGCTGAGAGTCATTCATATACATGTCCATCAGCGGCTGTTTCCGGCCGGACGCGTACCCGCATGTTCACAGGACTGCGCCGCGGCGCGGGTCACCGCATCAGCTCACCCGCGTTCACCAGCAGGGACTGCCCCGTGATCGCCCGCGCCCGGTCGGAGGCCAGGAACACCGCGGCGTCCGCCACGTCGCCGTCCGTGGCCAGGTCGGGCAGCGCCATGCGGTCGGTCAGGCGCCTTCTCACGTCCGCCTCCGGCACCCCTTCGGTGTGGGCGGTGAAGCGCACGTACGCTTCCACGGGCGGGCCCCACATCCAGCCGGGCAGCACCGTGTTCACCCGGATCCGGTACGGGCCGAGCTCCCGCGCCAGCGAGTACATCGCACTGGTCAGCGCCCCCTTCGACGCCGCGTACGCCGCCTGCCGCACCTGCGAGGGGGCGGCGACCGACGACTGGGTGCCGATGAAGACGACCGAGCCTCCGCGCGCCCGGAGCGCCGGCAGGCACGCCCGCGTCATCCGCAGTGTCCCGAGCAGGTTCACGTCGATGACCGACTGCCAGGTGGCGAAATCCGCGTCCTGGAGGCCGCCGAAGTGGCTGTCCCAGGCCGCCACGTGGACCACCGCGTCGATCCGCCCGAACCGCTCCAGCGCCAGCGCCGCGAGCGCCTCGCACTGCGCCTCGTCGGTGATGTCGGTCGCCCGGTACGCCGTGTGCGCGCCGTCCGGGTCGAGCGCGGCGGCGGTCTTGGCCAGGTTCGCCTCCGTACGCGCCCCGAGCACCGCGTCGCCCCCTTCCCGCACCACGGCCGCGGCGACCTGATGACCGAGCCCGGCACCGACCCCCGACACGACGACGGTCCTGCCCTGGAGCAGCGACATGGTGACCTCCCCCTCTTTTCGTGGTCGTTCACCTACGGGACGCCCGAGTCGGTGTGGGGAGCCCTTCGGACCTCCGCGCGGTCACACTCCCCACACCGGCGCGCCCCTTCGGCTCTCGCCCGGCCTCTGGTGCTGGATCTGACGGAGCGTCAGAGTAGGGGGGAGCGGCAGAGGGCGGAAGGGGAAAGGGGAAGCGGTATGAGCGAGGGGCGCGAGGACACGCGCAGCGAGGTGTACGCGGAACTGGCCGCCGTGGGGCCGTACGGCGTCCGCCCGGGCCATGCGCTGATCACCATGGTGGAACCGCACCCGGGGCACGAGTACGCGTACAACCGCTGGTACGAGGACGACCACTACTACGCCGGCGCCATGGCCATGCCGTGGATGTACGCGGGCCGCCGCTGGGTCGCCACCCGCGATCTGCAACTCCTGCGCTACCCCGAGAAGTCGGCGGTGGCCCGGCCGGTCACGGCGGGCTGCTATCTGTCGACGTACTGGATCACGGACGGCCGCTACGACGACCACATGCGCTGGACGGTCGCCATCAACCAGCGCCTCAACCGCGACGCACGCGTCTACCAGGACCGTTCCCACGTCTTCACGGCGTTCCAGGACCACGAGGCGACGGTCTACCGGGACGGGGCGGCCGGACCGCGCGACGTTCACGCGCTGGACCACCCGTATGCGGGCCTGGTCCTGGAGGTGGTCGACGCGGACGGTCCCGGACGGCGCGCCGACCTGCTGGAGTGGCTGCGCACCCGCGGTCTGCCGCGGCGCCTGGCGGGCTCCCCGGCGGCCATGGTGACCGTCTTCCGGCCGACGCCGCTGCCGGGCGACCGCATGACCTACGTCCAGCAGGTGGAGGGCGTGGACACGCGCCTGACCCTGCTGTGGTTCCTGGAGGAGGACCCGCGGGAGTGCTGGGAGGAGCACTTCACGGGACTGGACGGGGAGGTGGGGGAGAGCGGGCTGGGGAGAGTGGAGCTGGTGGCCCCGTTCATCCCGACGGTGCCGGGGACGGACCGGTACGTGGACCGGCTCCGCTGAGGCCGGACAGATTACAGCCCCCTCGGCCGGGACGGCGGGCCAGTCGAGAGGGCTCTGTCGTGGGCGTGGTGGGGCCGCTCGGCACTACTTGATCGACGCGACGAACGTGTTCCAGGCGTCGGCGGGGAAGGCCAGGACGGGCCCTTCGGTGACCTTCGAGTCCCGCACGAACAGCGCCGACGGAAGGGGCGACTTGACCTCGACGCAGGCGCCGTTTCCGGCCGAGTACGACGACTTGGTCCACGTTGCCGTGGCCCCCTGAAGAACAGCCATGTTCACTCCGGTGACGAGTTGCTGAGTTGCTGTGACCGCGCCGCGGGCCCCTCACGGGATCCGCGATGCGAATCGCGCCAACTTGTTGACTGGTGGCGTGATCGACGCTACTCGGCAACCTCTGCGTCCGGAGGAGTCGTTCACTCGTCCGGGTGGCATATTCCAGCAGCGTCTTACGCCCGGATTAACCACCGGTGTAAGATCCGCCGCTCGCCGCGCGCGAGCCTCAGGAGGCGTAGTCCTTGGCCGCGTCGTCGATGAACTTGCGGGACTGCTCCACATTGAGGGCCTGGGCCCGCAGGTGCTCGTACATCACGGCGTACTTCTGCACGTCCTGGGCCTTTTCCAGGTACAGGTCGCTGGTGACGCCCTCGAGGTACACCACGCTGGAGTCGGCCGCGTCGGCGAACTCGAGGATGGCGTACTGGCCGTTGAGGCCGGGATGCGCCCCCACCTCGAACGGCAGCACCTGCACGGTGACGTGCGGCAGCCGCGACATCTCGGCCAGGTGCTCCAACTGTTCGCGCATCACCAGGTTGTTGCCCACGCGCCGGCGCAGCGCCGCCTCGTCCAGCACCACCCACAGCCGCAGCGGGTTGTTCTCGGCGGAGATGCGTTCCTGGCGGCGCATCCGCACCTGGACGCGCTTCTCGATGTCGGCCGGCGACGTCTCGGGCAGCGCGCCCTGGATGAGCGCCTCGGCGTACGAACGGGTCTGCAGCAGGCCGGTGATGATCTGGGGCTCGTAGACGCGCAGTGACTCGGCGTCGGTCTCCAGGCCGATGTAGACGCTGTAGGGGATGTCCCCGAACGCGTGCCACCAGCCCTGCTGGCGGGAGTCGCGGGCCATCTCCATCAGCGATTCGACGACACGCTGGTCCTCGACCTCGTAGACTCCGCACAGGTCCCGGACGTCGCGCGGGCTGATGCTGCGGCGGCCGTTCTCCAGACGGCTGATCTTCGACTGCGACACCAGCAGGCGCTCGGCGACCTCTTCGGCGGTCATGCCCTTGAGTTCCCGGAGCCGGCGCAACTCCTGGCCCAGCCGGCGGCGCCGGACGGTGGGATTGACATTCGACGCCACGGACGTGCACCTCCGGCTGCCTGCTTCTACTTTGCGTATCTGCTGTTGAGCAGATTGCCACCAAGGTGCTTCTTACCGCTGGGAAACCGCGGATATGCGGCGATCGCACGCCCTTTGGGTGGCCCTTGGCCAGAAGTTGGGCCCATGCCACCCCGGTTACCGAACACCTCGGCGCCCCATCGTACGGAATTCCGCATGGGCCGGGCCCCCGACGAGTCCTCCGCCCGGTACGGCGCACGCATGCGGCCGCGGGGGGGGGGGGGGGGGTGCCGGCGGAACAGGAGTAGGAGTCCCCCACCCCCCGGGGGATGGGGGGTGTCAACAAGGGTTCGGGGGCGGTGTGGTGTGGAAGGTTTGCTGGTT
>NZ_JBVHTR010000002.1:126705-159678 GCF_055565775.1 Streptomyces sp. NPDC028331
CCTCTCTCCCTCCTCCCCCCCCCGTCCCTTCACCTGCTCCGGCTCTCCCTCCCCCCCCCCCCCCCCCCCCCCCCCCCCCCCCCCCCCCCCCCCCCCCTCCCGGGCGGCTCCCGAACGGGTCTCGGGACTGGTCGCGGGCGCCGGGTCGTGCGGTCCCGCTGTTGTGCCGTACCGATTCGCCTGGTCCGGCGGGGGTCGTGCCCTGGTGCTGCCGTGCCGTGGGGTTCCGGCTCAGTGGGCCGCGACGCGCGCCATGGATCCGTGGCGCGGTTGCATCGGAACACCGCGGGCGGGTTCCGGTGCGGGCCTCGTTCCGGCGGCCGGGCGGCCGGCCGGGGCCGGGGCGCGGCGTGGCTGTGCGCCCACGCCGTTCTGGACGTCCATCACGGCGTGCGCCACGAGGCCGCCCATGGGGTCGTGCCGGATCAGATCCCGCAGCCGGGAACGGGACGAGCGGCCCTCGTTGCCCGGGTACAGGTGCTTGCCGAGACCGACCGCGTGGGCCAGTGCGGCGAGCGCCGCGGTCCGCGGGTCCGGCGGAACGCCGGTGCGGATCGCGGAATCCAGCCGGGACCTGATCTCCCGGCTGATGGCGGTGTCGGTCGCCTGGTACCGAGTCGTCGGCAACACCCCGCACATCTGGCCGGGCACGGCATGGACCATGCCGCACCGTTCCAGATGCGAGAGGTAGGTCTGGCGGAGCCCGAGACGGGGCCCGCCGATCCAGTGGACGGCCCGCACCGGGGCGCCGCGCCTGCGCAGCAACTCCAAAGCGGTGTCCAAAGTCGGATCACCAGTCGGCCGTGGCACCACCACGGCGATACGATCCCCGTCTGGGGCTATCCGTCCGGCCAGCGCCAGCTCCACTAGCTGTGCTCCGGCCAGACCGAGGTCGAGCGACTGCGGCTGTGCAGTGGTACCCGTGGCCGGGTCCAACGCCAGCAGCAGAAGCTCCTCCGGAAGTGTTCTGCGGCTCCTGCCCATCCATGCCTCCCCGCGTGGATGAGAGACAGGGTGACCCCTCTCACATTGGTCTGTCGAGGGTGCGTGACCGGAACGTAGTGGAACCGGTAGGTATGTCGTTCTCGTCTAGCGCAGGGGTCAATCCCTCACACAGGACACTGGTACATGGTTCGGGCAGCGGTGTCCGGGCGGCGGTTCACGGTTCGGCAAGGCGCGCGTGCGGGTGCGCGGCGCAAGGAGGAGGCATCGGTGGCGGGCGAGTCCCCCGACAGGTCGAAGCAGCAGGGGTCGTCGGCGAAAGCGACGTCGGGGAGCGGGGCTCCGGTTCCGGAGCCGGCCATGGCCGGGCGCGACCCCAGGCTCGCGATGACCGGCGAGAAGGCGCGGGTCGACCAGGCTACGACGGTGCTCTCCAGGAAGTCGCTGCGTGGTGGCTCCGCCGGTACGGCCGTTGGGGAGGCCGAGGAGGACTCGGCTCCCGCGGACTCCGCCGCCTCCGCCGCCTCCGCCGACTCGGCGGGCTCCGGTGCCGAGGACGCCGGAAGCGGGGCGCAGGAGCGTGCGTCGCTGGCTTCCTGGGTACGGACTGCTGAGGAGAACGAGTCGGAGGAGAGCGCGTCGGAGGCCGAGCCGGAGGACGAGGCCGCGGGCAAGGCAGGGGAGAAGGCGAAGGGGGAGGCCGAGAGGAAGGCCGAGGCGGAGCCTGGGGACGGATCCGAGGAGACGGCTGAGGCGGACTCCGAGGGCGCGTCGAAGGGGCCGCAGGCGGAGTCCGAGGACGCGTCGAAGGAGCCGCAGGCCGAGTCCGAGGACGCGGCCGACGAGGCTGAGGCCGAAACGGCTGCCGCGGAGGCCGCGCAGGCCGCCGATGTCGAGGACGACGCCGACGCCGATGCGGAGGACGCACCCGAAGCGGAGGCCGAGGGCACCTCCGACGCGAGCGACGCCGCCGCCGCCGAGCCTGCGACTTCGGAGGCCGACGCCCGCGCCGAGACCGAGGACGAGGTCAAGGACGGGACCGAGGTCGAGACCGAGGACGAGGACAAGGGCAACAAGCGCAAGCCCGAAGAAGCTCCCAAGTCCGAAGCAACGGACGGAAAGTCCAACGAGGCGGAAGAAAGGCGCGAAGAAGGCAAAAGGGAAGGAAAGGGTGAAAAGGGCGACTCCGGGTCCGACGACGACAAGGAAGACCCCGAACCCCCCGTAGACCAGCCCACCGCCGTCTTCAAGGCCCCACGGCCGCCCGCCGTCGACCAGCCCACCACCATGCTCAAGGTGGGCGACGCCAAGCCCTCCGACAAGTCCGGCCCCTCCTGGGCGGCCAAGTCGGGCACGTCGGACAAGCCCGAGTCCGACGCCGAACGCACCAGCAGGTTCGTCCCCTTGAAGTCGCTGGACGAGCCCCGGACCGCACCGGCGGAGGCCGCGCGTCCGGCGTCCGCGGAGCCGAAGCGCGCCGCGGGTCCCGCGGAGGCGACCGCCGCCATACCCCAGGTCGGCCCGGAGCGCACCACCCAGCAGCCGATCCCGCCCAAGCCGCCGCTGGATCTGCTCGCGGAGCTGACGAACACCCCGCCGCCCCCGGAGACCCCGGTCCGCACCGTCCTGCGGCGCATCAAGATCTGGTCGCCGCTGGTCCTGCTGCTGGTGATCATATTTGCGATCGTGCAGGCGGTCCGCCCGCTGCCGACCCCGGCCCTCGCCCTGACCGCCGACCAGACGTACACGTTCGCCGGCGGCAAGCTCGACCTGCCGTGGCCGGGCCAGGGCCAGTCGGCCGTGGAGGTCGAGGGCGTCGGCATGGTCGGCACCGAGGGCCCGCAGAGCCCGAAGCCCATCGCGAGCGTCACCAAGATCATGACGGCGTACGTCATCCTCCAGGGCCACCCGCTCAAGGCCAACCAGGGCGGCCCGGTCATCACCGCCGACCAGCAGGCCGAGGACGACTCGAAGAAGGAGGACGAGTCGACGGCGGCCATAAAGAAGGGCCAGAAGTTCTCCGAGCTGCAGATGCTGCAGATGCTGATGATCCCGTCGGGGAACAACATCGCGCGACTGCTGGCCCGCTGGGACTCCGACAACACGACGTTCGTCGGCAAGATGAACGCCGCCGCGAAGAAGCTCGGCATGACGCACACGACGTACACGGACCCGAGCGGTCTGGACAAGACGACCGTGAGCACGGCTGTCGACCAGCTCAAGCTGGCCAAGGCCGTCATGCAGAACGAGGTGTTCCGCAGCGTCGTCGGGATGGCCAAGGCGGACATCCCCGGCCTGGACCAGCCGATCTACAACAACAACGACCTGCTGGTGAAGCAGGTCGGCGTGATCGGCCTGAAGACCGGTTCGTCGACCCCGGCCGGCGGCAACCTGGTGTGGGCGGCGACGAAGGTGGTCGACGGCAAGACGCGGATGATCTACGGCGCCGTCCTCAACCAGGACGCCCACACCGGCCGCGTCTGGGACAGCCTGCAACTCGCGCTCACCAACAGCCAGAAGCTGATCAACACCGTCCAGCAGGGGCTGACCACGGCCACCGTGGTGAAGAAGGGCGAGGTCGTCGGGTATGTGGACGACCAGCTCGGTGGGAAGACGCCGGTGGTCGCGACCGAGAACCTGACGGCGGTCGGCTGGCCGGGCCTGAGGACGAAGCTGTCGATCGGTGACGACGGCACGGCGCCTCCGCACGAGGCGAAGGCCGGCAAGGTCGTCGGCAAGCTGACGGTCGGCGACGGCTCCAGCCACGCGGTGTCGGTCCCGGTGGCCCTCCAGAAGGACCTCGCCGAGCCGGGCTTCACGGACAAGCTGACCCGCCTCGGCTGAACCGGGCGCACCCTGCACACCGCAGCACCCCGCCGCGGAGCCCCACCCCGGGGCCCCGCGGCGGGGTGCGTGCTAGCGTCACGAAACGGGACAGGTCGCCGGTCGCGGAAGACGCGGCCGTGAAGCGGGAGCGAACGGGACGCGGCCGGGAACGGAAGACAGGACACGGGGAGTGCCTTCAGGTGGCCACAGCGGAGCCGACACACGCCGACGACGCCGACCGGCGACGTCACCCGGACGGGTCACCGGGCCCGCGAATACCGCTGGGCGCACCCACCCCTGATCCACCGGACCGCCCGGACCGCCCGGAACTACCGGACCGCCCCACGCCCCGGGTCCCGGCCCAGGCCCCGGCGGCCCCGGTTCCCGCAGTCACGGCCACCGGCTCCGCGCCCGCCGCCGAGGACACCCAGAAGGCCCCGCGCCTGCGCGCCCTGGCCGCCCGTGTGCGCTCCTCCCGGGCGGCGGACCTGGCCCGTCGCCACCCCGCGCTCACCGTCACGGCCCTCGCCGGAGTGCTGCACCTCCTCTGGTTCTTCATGTTCGCGAACAGCGGCGGCGACCTCGCGGCGCAGGACGCGTGGGCGGAGTTCGTCGGCCGTCACCCCGACTCGGCGTACAACCTCGCCTGGTACGGGGGCATGCACCCGGTCTCGTACAGCGTCGTGTCGCCGTATCTGATGTCGGTCCTCGGCGTCCGTACGACGATGATGATCGCCGGGACCGCCTCGGCCGGCCTGCTCACGCTGATCCTCATCCGCAGCCGTGCCGTCCGCGAGCCCTGGTGGCCGGCCCTCGCCGGGGTGTTCGGACTGCTGTGCAACGCCATCTCGGGCCGGGTGACGTTCGGCCTGGGCATGGTGTTCGCGCTGGGCGCGACCGCGGCCGTGTTCTGCTGGCCGTACCGCTGGCGCCGCAAACGCTGGGCGAAGGCGCTGTGCGCGGCGTCGCTGGCCGCGCTGGCCACGATGTCGTCCCCGGTGGCGGGCCTGTTCGTGGGCCTGGTCGCGGTGGCGCTGTTCCTGCAGAAGCGCCGCCGCGGCGCCTGGGCGCTGGGCCTGGCCCCCACCGCCGTCGTGGCCCTGTCCGCGTGGCTGTTCCCGTTCTCCGGCACGCAGCCGATGACCTGGGCGTCGACGATCCTGCCGTTCGCCTTCTCGGCCCTGGCGTTCTACCTGGTCCCGGAGGAGTGGAAGACGGTACGGATCACGGCGGCGGTGTACGGGCTGTCCGTTCTCCTCGTCTGGCTGATCAGCTCCCAGATCGGCTCGAACATCACCCGCCTGGCCATGCTGTTCGCGGGGGTGGCGCTGGTCGCGGCGCTGCCGTTCACGGTGCCGCGCAGCCGGAAGTGGTACGCGCTCGTGGTGGCGTTGACCGGCTTCGTCGTCTGGATCGGCATCAAGACGGTGGACGACATCATCCACACCACCCCCGCGGCGTCCTGGGCGCGCGAGCTGGCGCCGCTGGTCCACCAGCTCCAGGTGGTCGGCGCGGAGAAGGGCCGCGTGGAGGTGGTCCCGGCGCGCTCGCACCGCGAGGCCTCCGCACTGGCGCCGTACGTCAACCTGGCCCGCGGCTGGAACCGCCAGGCCGACATGGAACGCAACCCGCTCTTCTACGACGACACGCTCAACTCCGCGAACTACCACGCCTGGCTGCAACGCTGGGCCGTGCACTACGTGGTGCTGCCCAAGGGCGAGCCGGACGGCGACGGCGGCGAACGCGAACGCGAGCTCGTGCAGCGGGGCATGCCGTACCTGAAGCAGATCTGGGGCGACGCCAACTGGCAGCTCTTCGCGGTGACCGACCCGACCCCGCTGGCGGATCCCCCGGCCGTCGTGGACCGGGCCGAGCAGGGCGAACTGACGATCCAGGTGAAGACGGCGGGCCGCGTCCTCATCCGCGTCCCCTACTCGCCGTGGCTGGGCCTGGTCGACACCGAGGGCAAGGGCGTGAAGCCCCCGCAGGAGACGGAGGCCTCCAAGCACCGCGCCCAGGGCACCCCGAAGACGTACGACAACCTCAACGGCTGCCTGATGGAGGCCCCCGAGGACATCTGGGGCGACAAGTGGACGGAACTCCTGGCCCCGCGGCCGGGCACCTACCGCTTGGCCGCGCCGTACCAACTGCCGCGGGGCACCGCGTGCCCGGAGGAACTGAAGGGCGGCGACCAGTCGTCCGGCGGCTGAGCCGGAGTCCGCCGGCACGCTCGTCCCCGCCCCTGGGGGCGAGGCCGGTGCCCGCCTACGCGAGCTGGGCCTCGATGGCCGCCACGACCTCGGCCGCCTCCGGCTCCGTCTGCGGCGAGAACCGGGCGACGACCTCGCCGTCCTTCCCGATCAGGAACTTCTCGAAGTTCCAGCGGATGTCCCCGCTGTGCCCCTCGGCGTCCGCGAAGCCGACCAGTCGCTCGTACAGCGGATGCCGTCCGTCCCCGTTCACCTCGATCTTCTCGGTCATCGGGAAGGTCACGCCGTAGGTCGCCGAGCAGAACTCCGCGATCTCCTCGGCGCTGCCGGGCTCCTGCCCGAGGAACTGGTTGCAGGGCACCCCGAGCACGGTGAAGCCCAGCGGCGCGTACCGCTCCTGCAACCGCTCCAGGCCCGCGTACTGCGGCGTCAGCCCGCACTTGGAGGCCACGTTCACCACGAGGACGGCCTTGCCCGCGTACTGGGACAGGTCCGCGGAACCGCCCTGCAGCGCACCGATCGGGACATCGAGGACGGAGGCGCCCGCACTGTTGTCAGTAGTCGTCATGGGCGGATGCTAACTCCGCCGCCGTCGCCCCCGGGTGACGCGCCCGTCAGCCGCGCTGCGCTGTGACGAGCACCTCACCGGCGGCCGTGCGCGCGTACAGCACCGACCGTCCGGCGCGCCGCCGCTCCACGAGCCGGGAGTCCAGCAGCACTCTGAGGTGGCGCCCGACCGAGCCGAGCCCCTGCCCGGTCACGGCGACCAACTGGCTGGTGCTCATCGGGGAGTCGAGCAGCACGAGCACCCGGGCCCGGGCGGGCCCGAGCAGCGCGCCGAGACTCTCCGGGACGGCCGTGCGCGCCCCGTCCGCCAGCACGCCCGCGCACGGATAGACCAGGGCGTACCGGTCGGGCTCCTCCCAGGACACCCAGCCGGCCCGCTGCGGGGTGACGGGGACGAAGAACAACTGGGCGCCCGAGACCTCGCGCGGCGGGTACTCGTGGAGGTTGACCTGGAGCCGGTTGCCGCCGAGCCAGCGGGTCCGGCCCGGCCGCAGCGTTTCCAGTGCGGCGGCCCAGCCGCCCCGGCCGAGCTGCGCGGTGCGGGCGACGACATCGGCCTCCAGGACGCGCCGCCGCCGGTCCCAGTACGGCCGCACGGTCCGCGTCCACACGTCGGTGAGCAGATCGGCCGCACGTTCGGGCAGGTCGTCGCGGTCCAGGTCGGCGGGCAGCGGACCGCGCAGGGAGACGGTGAGATGGGCCCGGGCCGCGGCGGGCGAGGCGCGGCGCACGCGCTCGACGCCCTCCTCGAAGCTCTCCCCGTCCCGGGGCGTGGGCGTGAGGAAGTCGGCGATCCACTCGGCGCCGAGACCGCTGCGGACGAGCAGCGCGGTGACGGGGTCGCCGGCCAGCCGTGCGCGGTAGGCGGGCAGGTGCGCGTCCAGCCAGGCCCGTTCCCCGGGGTGGGCGGCGGTGCCGGCGTGCAGCAGCTTCAGGGCGGCGAACACCTCGGCGAGCGGCGAGAGCAGGAACCGGCTGCCGGCGAGGGTGTCGGCGTTGACGTACCAGAGGCCCATGGACGCCCTCACACTCGGGACCGGGCGGATGTTTCGCGCCTGCGCGAAACAATAACGGCCGCCTCCGGCCCGTGCCCACACTCCGCGCATGCGCAGCTACGCCGACCTCTTCCGCACCCGCGAGTTCAGCCCTCTCTTCCTGTCCTCCGCCCTCGAGACGGCCGCGTCCACGCTCGGCGGCCTGGCGATCGGCACGCTGGTCTACCGGGCCACCGACTCGCCGCTGCTGTCCGCGGTGAGCATGTTCGGCCCGCAACTCGCCCAGGTCGTGGGCGCGACGACCCTGCTGTCGGCGGCCGACCGGCTGCCGCCGCGCGCGACGATGACGGGCATCGCGTGCGCGTTCGCGGCCGGCACGGCGGCGACGGCGGCGCCCGGCCTGCCGGTGGGCGCCGTCTTCGCGCTGCTGCTCCTCCTCGGCCTCATCCAGTCGTTGGGCGGCGGAGTCCGCTGGGGCCTGCTGAACGAGATCCTGACCAAGGACGGATATCTCCTCGGCCGCTCGGTCTTCAACATGATGAGCGGTCTCATGCAGATCACCGGCTACGCGGCGGGCGGCGTCCTGCTGGCGGTCCTGTCGCCGCGTACGACGCTGCTGACGGCGTCGGCGCTGTACCTGACGGCGGCGGTGACGGCCCGCTCGGGCCTGACCCGCCGGGCGCCCCGCAGCTCGGGCCGCCCCTCCGCGGCGCAGACCTGGCGCACGAACGGGCTGCTGTGGTCGTCCCCGGAGCGCCGCACGACCTACCTCCTGCTCTGGATCCCCAACGGCCTGGTCGTGGGCTGCGAATCGCTCTACGTCTCCTACGCGCCGGACCGTGCGGGCGCGCTGTTCGCGTGCGGGGCGTTCGGCATGTTCGCCGGGGACGTGACGACGGGCCGCCTCCTCCCGCCCGCGCAGCGCCGCCGCCTCGGCATCCCGTTCCTGCTGCTCCTCGCGGCCCCGTACCTGCTGTTCGCGCTGCACCCCGCGGTACCGGTGGCGGCGGCCTGCGTGGCGCTGGCGTCGGTCGGCTTCGGCGCGAGCCTGATCCAGCAGGAGCGTCTGATGACGCTGACCCCGCCGGAGCTGAGCGGCCACGCCCTCGGCCTGCACTCGGCGGGCATGCTCACGATGCAGGGGCTGGCCGCGACGCTGGCGGGGGCGGTGGCTCAGGCCATGTCGCCGGGCCCGGCGATGACGGTCATGGCGGCGGCCTCACTCACGGCGACGCTGACCCTGGCGACGCCCCGCCACCGCCGCCCCGCCTCCGCGCCGGACCCCGGGATCAACTCCGACGAGCGAGAACGAGAAAGCCGGCCCAGGAGTCTCGGGGGACGGTGAGGGTGGGGCCGGGGGATCGCTTGGAGTCGCGGATGTGGATGGCCTTTGGGGTGGGGGCGATCTCCAGGCAGTTTCCACCTTGCTCGGTGCTGTAGCTGGACTTGTACCACTCCAACTCGGCAGTCATCGCTCTCCCAGGAGACGGTCCAACAGGCCCACGGATTCCTGCGAGTTGAGGGCCTGCGTCCGCAGCATCGCATACTTGCGCTCAAGGAGGGACACTTCGTCCGGATCGGCGATCAACCGACCGTTGCGCTGTCCCTCGACGTAGGCGACGCGTTGGTGGTCGGGTGTCTCGATGAGGACGAAGGGCCCGGAGAGCCCAGCGTGGAACTCACGTCCCACCGGCATCACTTGGAGGGTCACACCAGGAAGGCCGGACCAGTCGAGCAGCCGCCGCACCTGCTCCACGTACACGTCGTGTCCTCCCAGGCGATCCATGAGCGTCACCTCCGAGATGATGAAGGCGGCGGTCGGCGGCACCTTCTGCCGGAGCACCTCCTGGCGATCCATCCGGGCCGCCACGCGCTGCTCGATCTCGTCCTCGGTCAAGGCCGGGACCTCGTTGAGGAAGACGGCACGTGCGTACGCGGGAGTCTGAAGCAGACCTGGCAAGGCTTGGTTCTCGTACGACGACAGGGTCAGGGCGTCCCGCTCCAGATCGATGAACTCCTCCGCCCACCGCGGAAACAGATCCACCTCGGGCATGTTGGCCACGGCGACCGCCAATGCGCCCTTGGTGTCGAGTAGGTCGTCCAGCGCGGTGGCCAGATCCTCCTTCAGCAACCGCCGCCCCTGCTCGATGGACGCGATGGTCTCCTCGTCCACGAGCACCTCCTCGGCCAGGGACCGCTGGGTGTGACCGGCCGCCTTCCGGAACGTGCCGAGGATGCCGCCGACCATCTTCATGGCGGAGGCGTTCTTCCTGCGCCGGTTGCCACCGATGCCCATGCTGTCGAACTCCCCCCGCACTCCCGCACGTTCGCCAGGTCCACGCTGAACCCATGATGAACAGGAGACGTCACAGCCCGCTCTGCGAACGCTGTGACGTCACCGGTGGTACGGAGGTGCGCAGGGGGGCGCACGTCACTCGAGCTCCACTACCCCCGCACCTGACGTCTGGTCAGGTAGGCGGGCTAGCAAGGAGGGTGACGGCACAGCAAGGCCGTTTCGATGGCCGAATCCCTGGCCAGAGCTATGCAAAATTCAAGTAATCTGCGGAGCCGATCCGCTGTGTTTGTCGTCAGGGTTGCGGTGGCCCACCTGACCTCGAAGTGGTGTGGACCACAGGTGACGGCGGGTGTTGATCCACTGTGACGTATGGCCTCTGGCCTGCGGAGACGTAATGCGTGTCGACTGATGGGGCGCGTTCGTTCCGGTTGTGTCCGTGGGGGGTCCGGCGGGGTGCGGGTGCCTGTGGCGTGACGCAACCGACCGTCGGGCGCCGTCTTCACATCTTGGTCACACTCTTCCCTTCCTCCTACACATTGATATGGTCATCCTCCGTTTCGGCGATGAGGGGATGCCGGAGCGCTGAGAGGGGGACATCAAGTCGCGGGCATTCCAGCCGCGTTCGACGCGGCTCTGCTGAGACGACGTCCGCATCGATTCAGGCGATGCGGTCGGCTGCACTGATTTCTTTCTGACATTCCGGGTGCTGGGGAGCACCCATGTCTGCGCGGCAGAGTCCGCACGCTCGACGACGCCATTTTCGGGCTGCCCGGAAACGGCATTCCGTCCTGCGGCGACGGGCTTATTCAGGCTGCCCGCGGACTCCGTTCTTCTATGCCTTGGGGGGCTTTCATGAAGGCGTTGTCCATTGTCATACCCGCGCTCAACGAAGCGGCGAATCTGCCGGCTGTGATGGAGACCGTCCCGGTCGCCGAACTCGCCGCAGCCGGCTGGAGCACCGAGGTCGTCGTGGTCGACAACGCGTCCACCGACGGCACCGGCGACGTGGCGCGCGAGCTGGGCGCCCGGGTGGTGCACCAGCCGGCGCGGGGTTACGGGAACGCCTATCACGCCGGGTTCGGCGCGGCGGACGGCGACGTGATCGCCACCGGCGACGCGGACCGCACGTACCCGTTCGACGCACTGCCGGGCCTGCTGGCGACGCTGGAGGAGCGCGACGTCGAGTTCATGACCACCAACCGGCTGGGCCGGGAGAACGCCGCGGCCATGAAGCGCTCGCACACCATCGCCAACCACGCCCTCAGCGCGGTGAGCCGCATGCTTTTCCGCAACGGGCTGCGCGATTCGCAGTCGGGCATGTGGGTCTTCCGGCGTCACGTGTGGCACGGCATTGACGTACGGTCCACCGGTATGGCCTTCTCGCAGGAGATAAAGAACGCCGCCACGCTGGCCGGTTACCGCACCCTGGAGGTGCCGATCGAATACCGCAAGCGGGGCGGCGAGGTGAAGCTCAACGCGCTGCCCGACGGAATGGCCAACCTGCGCCAGCTGTTCCACCACCGCTTCCGCAGACCCCTCGGCGTGTCGGCCGGCGTCGCCGTGCCCGCGCAGCCCTCCGGTGTGGAGGAATTCGGGACCACCGCATGAGCCGACTGCTTGACGCGCCCGTCCGGCGGTCGGCGGTGCCCCCCGCGGGGCACCGCCGCCGCCGGCGGACGCGTGCCGTGCGAGGGCGGCGGGGCCGCGCCGTCGCCGCCATAGCGGCGCTGCTCGTGCTGGTGACGGTCGCGTGCACCGTGCCGTGGGTGCGGCATGAGCTGCGCGCCTCGTTCACCCGTCTGCCCAGCACCTACAC
Source organism: Streptomyces sp. NPDC028331 (assembly GCF_055565775.1). Classification (NCBI taxonomy): domain Bacteria; kingdom Bacillati; phylum Actinomycetota; class Actinomycetes; order Kitasatosporales; family Streptomycetaceae; genus Streptomyces; species Streptomyces sp. NPDC028331. Next base: position 138,358 of record NZ_JBVHTR010000002.1, read on the forward strand.
GGAGCTGTACTTCGACGGCACGCCGGACGTCGTGCACGGCACGGCCGTGGTGCCGGTCACCGTGGTCGCGCACGGATCCGCCCCGCACACGTACCGGCTGCGCGTCTGGCTGACCACGGCGTCCGGTCGTACCGAGGTCTCGCGCACCGTCCGCCTCGCCCCCCGGGCCGAGGTGCCGCAGCGGACGACGTTCCGGCTGCCGTACCCCCGGGCGCGGCAGGACAAGGCGACCCGCACGGTGGTGCAGGTCGCCCTCCTGGGCCAATCCCAGACGCTTCACTACACCCTGGACGACACCTCGGAGGGCACCTCATGACGCAACGTCGGACGGTGGTCACCACGAGCTGGGACGACGGACACCGGCTCGACCCGCGCCTGGCGGACCTGCTGGAGCGGTACGGCGTACCAGGCACGTTCTACATCGCGCCCCGCAACATCGAGTTCGCTCCCGCCGACCGGCTCCCCGCCGACGGCATACGGGAGTTGGCCGCGCGCGACGACGTCGAGATCGGCGGACACACGCTCAGCCACCTGAGGCTGCCGCTGATCGACGAGGCGGCGGCTCGCGAGGAGATCAGTGCGGGGAAGTCCGAGTTGGAGGACATCCTCGGCGGCCCCGTCGTCAGCTTCTGCTACCCCCGCGGCGAGTACCGGCCGGTACACGTACGGCAGGTCGCCGACGCCGGCTTCCACCTGGCCCGAACCGTGCGGCGCAGCTCCCTGGCCACGGGGCCGCTGCTGGAGATGACCACCACCGTCAACGCCTACGCCCACCGGGTCGACGTCCCGCTCGCCCTGCGTTTGGCCGGCGGCAGACCAGGCCGGGCGGCCGAGTTGTACCTGCACTGGGACGAGCTGGCGATCCACTGGTTCGACCTGTGTCTGGAGCGAGGCGGCGTCTACCATCTGTGGGGACACAGCTGGGAGGTCGACGCACGGGGCGACTGGGCCCGGCTCGAGCGGGTGCTGGACCACATCGGCGGCCGGTCGGACGTTCGCTATGTCACCAACGGAGCGCTGACCGGGGCAGGTGTCGCATGAGCACGGTGCTGCAGATCACCCCCTACTACCCGCCTCACCTGGGCGGACTGGAACGCGTCGTGGAGAGCCTCGCCGCCGGCCTCGCCGAGCGGCACGACGTGCGCGTGGTCACCACCACCATCGGCTCCGAGGGCGCCCCGCGCCTGAGCCGCGAGGGCGGGGTCGGCGTCGTGCGCCACCGGTCGCTCGAGGTCGCCCACACACCGATCGCGCCCGGCATCGCCCGGACGCTGCTGCGCAGCCCACGGCGTTCGGTGCTGCACCTGCACTCCGCCCACGCGTTGCTGCCGGAGATGGTCGCGCTGCTGGCCCGGCTGCGCGGACAGCGGTTCGTGCTCCACTTCCACCTGGACGTCGACGCCTCCGGACGCCTGGGCTGGCTGCTGCCCGCCTACAAGCGGCACGTCTTCGGCCGGGTGCTGCGCGCCGCCGCCGCCGTGCTGGTGCTCACCCCGGCCCAGGCCGACTTCGTCACCGCCACCTACGGGGTGCCCGCCGAGCGGGTGTTCGTCGTTCCCAACGGGGTCGGCGCCCAGTACTTCATGCCCGTGCGCGAGCCCGCCGAGGGCACCCTCGATCTGCTCTACGTGGGCCGGCTCAGCTCCCAGAAGCGCGTCGACCGACTGCTGGAGGCGATGGCCCTGGTGACCCGTCCGGTGCGGCTGCGCATCGTGGGCGACGGCGAGGACCGTGACGAACTCGCCGCCCACGCCGACCGGTTGGGCCTGAAGAACGTCCGCTTCGACGGGCCGGCACTGGGCGCGGACCTGGTGCGTGCCTACGCCGACGCCGAGGCGTTCGTGCTGCCCTCCGACAAGGAGGGCATGCCGCTCGTCGCCCTGGAGGCCATGGCCGCCGCCCTGCCGGTGATCGCCACCCGCGTTCCCGGCAACGTCGAACTCCTCGACGGGATCGGCCTGCTGGCCGACCCCGAACCGGCCCGGCTCGCCGAGGCCATCGACGCGATCGCCGCCGACCTCCGGCTCCGCGCCGACCTCGGACGGCGCAGCGCCGAGGCCGCCCGGCGCCACAGGTGGGACGCGGTCGTCCGGCAGGTCGAGGACATCTACACCGAGGTGCTCTCGTGAACATACGCTCCTGGGCCGTCACCACCGCCCTGGTGGCGGCCCTGCTGGAATGCGTGCCGGGCACCCCGGCCGTGCTGCTGGTCCCGGCGGGGCTGTGGCTGCTGCTGGGCGCGCCCGCCCTGCTGTCGACCGGGCTCACCGAGCGGGCGCTGTCGACCCGGGACGGACGGGTGCTCATCGGGCTGGGCCTGAGCGTCGTCGGGGCCCTCGCCCTGCTGCTGGCGGTCAACACGCTACTGCCCGTTCTGGGCGTGGACCGCCCCCTGGAACGGGTGCCGCTCGCCTTGTCGGCGGCGCTGTACGTGGTGGCGCTCGCGAGTGTGTCCGCGTGGCGCGCCTCCGCCGGATGGCGCTCGCTGCTGCCCCGGACACCTCTGCGCGCGGGCCGCCCGCCGGCCTCCCGCCCGGCGGGGCTCGTCCCTGTCGGCGGCCTCGGCGCGCTCGTCCTGGCGCTGTGCGTGGCCGGCCCCGTCCGCCTCAACAACGGCCTGGGCGGCGGCGTCGCCGTCACCGCGCTGGTCGTGGTCACCGCGCTGCTGGCGCTGCTCATCGTGCGGCGCGGCCGGTACGCGACCGGAGTTCTGGAGCTGGGCCTGTGGTGCGCGGCCGCCGGGATCCTGCTGCTCACCAGTCTGCGCGGCTGGTACATCACCGGGCACGACATCCAGCGCGAATACGAGGTCTTCCGGCTGGCCGCCGACGCCGGCCGCTGGAACATCGGCACCTTCCGCGACCCGTATAACGCCTGCCTGAGCATCACCCTGCTGCCGGCCGCGCTCACGAGGCTGACCGGCATCGAGGGCACGTACATCTTCAAAGTCCTGCTGCCGCTGCTGTTCGCGCTGACACCCGTACTGGTGTACCGGTCCGTGCGGAACACGGCACCGCAGATCGTCGCGCTGCTGTCCGCGGTGTACCTGATGATGTTCCCGACCTTCTTCACGGACATGACCTTCCTGGGCCGCCAGGAGGTCGCGTTCTTCCTCATGGGCTGTGCGACGGTCGTGGTCACCGACACGGCCCGGCCGTTCGCGCGGCGGCGTGCCCTGTTCACGGTGCTGGTGGTGGGCATCGTCCTGTCGCACTACTCCACCACCTACGTCCTCGTCGCCGTCCTGGCCCTGGCGCTCGCCGCCGATGTGGCCTGGCGGCTGCTCGCCAGGCTGCGCCGAAGGCCGGCCGCCGGGCGCGGCTTCCTGACGTGGTGGATGGTGGCGGCCACCGCCGCGGCGGCCTTCGTGTGGTCGGGAGCGGTCACACACACCACCGGGCAGCTCCACAGCACCCTGTCGCTGACCGCCCGGGAACTCACCGGGCAGAGCACCGACACCGCGTCCTCGGACGTGTCCTACAGCCTGTTCAGCAGCGCCTCGGTCAGCGCCGGGCAGCGGCTCGTCGACTACCGGGCCGAGGCCGTGCGGCAGACGGAGGGCGGCCGGGCGCAGGGCGACTACCTGCCTCTGCGGACCGTCGACCGGTACGCCGTCCCCGTCGTCTCCGAGCAGGCGAAGCTCCCCCTGACCGCGGTCGGACGTACCCTGCAGACCGCCGGCATCGACGTGCCGGCGGCCAACGGCCTGCTGCGCGCCTGTGCCGCCGCCCTGCTCCAGGTGCTGCTGCTGGTCGGCCTCGCCCTGGTCCTGTGGCCCCGCCGCACCGGACGCCGGCGCCCCCGGCCCGGCTTCCGGCCGAGCCGTGACCAGGTCACGCTGTCCCTGGGCATGCTCGGCGTCATCGCCCTGCTGACCGCGCTGCCCCAACTGTCCGTCGACTACGGCGTGCTGCGCGCCTTCCAGCAGGGCCTGTTCTTCTTCGCGCCCTTCGTCGCCGGCGCCTCGCTCTGGCTGTTCCGCTGGACACGCCGATGGGCGGTACCGGCAGCCTGCGTGCTCGCCCTCGGCCTGCTGCTGGACCTGACCGGCGTCGTACCCAAGGTGCTGGGCGGCTACCCGGCGCAGCTGCACCTGGCCAACTCCGGCCAGTACTACGACATCTACTACGTCCACCCCGAGGAGCGCACCGCCATCCGCTGGGTGCAGTCCCGCGCCACCGAGACCCAGCGGGCCGACGTCCAGTCCGAGGTGCAGACCGACCGCTACACCTTCAGCCGTCTGCAGTCGCTGATCCGGGGCCGCGCGCAGAACGACATCTTCCCGGTGCTGGTGGGCTCGCGCACCTACGTCTTCCTCGGCACCACCACGGTGACCAAGGACGAGGCCACCACGTTCTACCGCGGGGACCTGGTGACGTACCGCTACCCGGTCGGCCTGTTGGACGTCACCAAGAACAAGCTGTACAGCAACGGGGGAGCGGAGATCTACCGATGAAGCGGGTCCTGCTGGTCAGCCACTACTACCCGCCGCACATCGGCGGCATCGAGAACGTCGTCCGCAACGAGGCCCGCCACCTGCGCCGGGCCGGCGTCGAGGTGACGGTGCTGACCAGCGGTGCCAGGACCGTCACCGAGGAGGACGACGGGGTGCGGGTGGTGCGCGTCGCCGCCTGGAACCTCCTGGAGAAGCGGGCCGGCGTACCGTTCCCGCTGCTGTCGCCCCGGGTGTGGCCGGCCGCCGTGCGCTGGGCCCGCTGGGCCGACGTCGTCCATGTGCACGACTGCCTGTACGTGACGTCGTGGGCGGCGGGCCTGGCGGCGGCGCTGACCCGTACCCCGCACGTGCTCACCCAGCACGTCGCCGTGGTCGAACACCCCTCCCGTGCCGTGCGCGCCGTGCAGCGCGGCGTGTACCGGCTGGCGGGGCGGGGCCTGCTGCGGCGGGCGCGGCGCGTGCTGGTCGTCAACGGCCGGGTCGCCGACTTCGTCACCGCCCACGGAGCCCGCCCCGCGGCCGTCAGCCTCCTGGCCAACGGCGTCGACACCGACGCGTTCCGCCCGCCCGTCTCGGACCAGGAACGCCGGGCCGCCCGGCTGCGCTTCGGCCTGCCCCAGGACCGCGTCCTGGTGCTGTTCGTCGGCCGGCTGGTGCCCAAGAAGGGCTACGACCTGCTGCTGGCCGCCGCCGATCCCGCCTATGACCTGGTCTTCGCCGGCGACGGCAGCGTCTCCACCAGCGACCGTCCCGGGGTGCACCACCTCGGCGCCCTCCCACCGGAACAGCTCGCCGAGTTGTACCGTGCGGCGGACGTCTTCGCCCTGCCGTCGGCCGCCGAGGGCTTCCCGCTTACCGTCCAGGAGGCCATGGCCTCCGGCCTGCCCGTCGTCACCACGGACGACCCCGGATACGCCCCCTACGGCCTGGACCGCAGCCGGGTCCGGCTGCTGCCCCGTGAAGTGCCCGCGCTGCGTGCCGCGCTGACGGAACTCTCCGGGGACGAGGAGCTGCGCGCCGCCATGGGCCGCTACTCCCGTGCCTGCGCCGCCGAGGGCTTCGCCTGGCCCGAGCACACCGTCCGGCTCCGCGCCCACTACACGGGGGCCGACGCCGGCCCGGTCACCCGGGAGGCGGTGGCGTGAGGCGGGTGATCCGGGCGGCGCTGGAGACGATGCTCGTCCACGGGCTGCTGGGCTGGCTCTACGTCGCCGCCGTCGCCGCCGCACGGCCGTCGGCCCTGATCGTGCCGATCAGCTCTCTGCTTCCCATGCGGCGCGACACGTTCGGCGCCGTCTGCTTCGCACTGTCCGCGCTGGCGGCGACGCTGCTGCACGCCACCGCCGGACGCTGGTGGACGCGGACCGCCCCCCGGCGCGGCGTCGTAGGCGCGCTGTTGCGCACCGGCACGGTCTACGGCCTGCTCATGTGGGCGTACCTGTGCGTCAACTCCCTCACCCACCCCGAGACCCTCGCCCGCCCGCTCACCCACTTCGGCGACGTGCCCCGGGAGGGGCAGACCGCGTCGTGGGCATTCGCCGTGACGGCGGTGACCCTGCTGCTCGCCCGGGCCCAGGCCCGGCCCGATCGCCCGGCGGGGGAGTCCGCATGAGCCTGATCGCCCGCTCCGCCCCGCCCCCGCAGGCCACGGCCCGCCTCGCCCGCGCCCGGGCCATGGTGCGCGACCCGCTGATCGCCAACTCCCTTTTCCTCATGGCCACGACCGCGCTGGGCGCCGGCGCGGGCTTCGTCTTCTGGATCCTGGTCGCCAGGCTCTACCCGGCCGCCGACGTGGGCCGCGCCTCGTCGCTCCTGTCGAGCCTGTCCCTGCTGTCGTACTTCAGCCTGTTCGGGCTCAGCTCGACCCTGGTCCGGCACCTGCCGACCAGCGACCGGCGCGCGGAGGAGGTCAGCACGGCGCTCAGCACCGTCGTCGTTTGCTCCTGCGCCATCTCCGGCGGCTTCGTGCTGCTGGTGCCCTGGGTCGCGCCCGAACTCGGCTTTCTGCACGCCTCGTTCTGGTACGCGGCGGGCTTCGTCGTGCTCGCCGCCGGCGCGGCCGTCAACCTGCTCACCGACTCCGTCTTCGTGGCCTTCCGGGCGGCCCGCGTCAACCTCGCCGTCAACGGCGTGCTGATGAGCCTGGTCAAGCTCGCCCTGCCCGTGCTGTTCGTCTCCGCGGGCCCCTTCGGGATCTTCGGCGCCAGTGCCGCCGCGTCCACGGTCGCCGCCGCGGCCAGCATCCTGGCCATCCGCCGCGGTCTGCGCCTGAGGGTCCGGCCGGCGTTCTCATGGCGCACCTTCCGCGCCACTCTGGGCTACTCGCTCAGCAGCTACCTGTCCGGCAGCCTCAACCTGATTCCGCAGATCGTGCTGCCGATCGTCGTCCTGCAGATGCTCGGACCGGTCCCCGCCGCCACCTACTTCGTCGCCTTCCAGATCGCCAACCTGGTCAACTCGGCCTCCTACGCCATCGGTGAGGCCCTCTTCGCCGAGGGCTCCCAGCACGGCGCCGCCCTCGGCCGCATCGCCGTCCGCTCCGGCAAGGCCATCGCCCTGGCCACCGTCCCGGCCGTGGCGCTGGTGGCCGCCCTGGCCCGGCCCGTCCTGCACGTCTTCGGGCCCGCGTACGAGGCCCACGGCACCACCACGCTGACCGTCTTCACGCTCGGCTCACTCGCCGTGGCCTTCAACACCTGGGTCAGCTTCCTGCTGAAACTGACCCGGCAGCTCGTCGCCATGGTCGTCTCCAACGCGGTCCTGGTCACCGTTGTCCTCGCGGTCGCCCTGACCCGGCTGCACGAGGGCCTGCCGTGGGCGGGAATCGCCTGGGGCGTCGGCAACCTCGCCTCCGGAGTCGCCGCGGGCGTCGCCCTGCTGGCCGGGGGCGTACGCGCACCGCATACGGGACGGCACCGGCGCGCGGGGGAGGAAGGGGAGACCGGATGAGATTTCTGCAGACGACCGGCGCCGCGCGTACTGGCCCGGCCTCGCGTGGACGAGGACAGCACCACCGCCGCACCGGCGACCGCATCTACCGCAGCTCCTTCTTCCTGCTCGTCTCCACCGTGGTGACCGCCGGCCTCAGCTTCGTGTTCTGGGTGGTGGTCGCTCGTTTCTACACCCCTGCCCAGGTGGGGCTCGCCACCTCGCTGATCTCCGCCACCTCGCTGCTGGCCACGTTCAGCCTGCTCGGGCTGAACAACACGCTGATTCGGTTCCCGGCCGAGCGGGAGGCACGCAACGCGCAGATCAGCCAGGCGATGGTGCTGGTGTCGGCCGTGGGTTGCGTGGCGGGCGGCATCTACTTGGCGGGACTGCCGCTGTACGGCGCCAAGCTGGCGTTCGTCCGCAACGACTGGCTGTCGGCCGCAGCCTTCGCCGCCTTCTGCGGCTGCGCGGCGGCGAGCATGCTGGTGAAGTCGGTCTTCAACGCGGCCCGCAGCCCGGAGTTCAACGTCCTGATCGACGGACTGACCCAGGGCGCGGCCAAGCTCGCTGTTCCGGCGGTCCTCACCGGGTTCGGTGTGTTCGGCATCGTCGCCTCGGCGGGCGTGGGGTACGTGGTGACGGTCGTGGTCGCCGTGCTGGTGCTCCGGCACCGCCTGGGCTTCCGGCTCGACTTGCGCACACGCGGCACCCGGCTGCGCGAAAAGTTCCGCTTCTCCGCGGCCAGCCACCTTTCCAACCTGGTCAATCTGGCACCGGTGCTGGCCACCCCGCTGATCGTGCTGCACCACCTGGGGGCGGCCGAGGCCGGCTACTACTTCGTGGCCTTCCAGATCGCGGCCATGCTGAATGCCGTCTCCACCGCCGTCGGCGAGGCCGTCTTCGCGGAGGTCTCGCACCAGGAATCGCGCTTCCGGGAGCTGATGCTGCGCTCGGGGCGGATCATCGCAGCCGTGCAGGTGCCCGCCGTGATGGTCGTGGTCGTCGGCGGAGGGCTGCTGCTGCGCATATTCGGCGCCGGGTACGCCGAACAGGCCCGGCCCCTGTTGACCGTGCTGGCGATCGCCGCCCTGCCGGTCGCCCTGAACACCTGGGCCTGCTTCGCACTCAAGCTGGCCCAGCGCATGCGGCAGCTGATCGCCGCCAACACGATCATGGCAGGCCTGTCCATCGGCCTGAGCTTCGCCTTCGCCGCCCGCGGGCTGGTGTGGGTCGGCTACGCGTGGGCTGTGGGCAATGCGGTGGGCGGGGTGTTCGCCACGTTGTGCCTGGTACGGGGGCGGCCGGACGTGGCGTCGACGCCGCCCGGTGGTTCAGCCGCCGAAGCCACGGGAAACCGGGCCCCGACAGGGCCGGTCGGGGTGACCGCGGCCGGTCCGGCCGCTCCCGGGGAGTCGCCCCAGCCGGTCCCGCCGATCCTTACGGGGGCGGAGTGAACCATCCCTGCGCCCCTTACCGGCATATCTTCGCGCATCACCACGCGGATCCCTCCGCAGGTCCTCACATGCATCCGTACGAGGTCGGTCCCCGCCCATCCCAACCCGCCCGGCCACACGACCCCGTCCACCCGCCCCAGTTCCGAGAGGTCCGCACTTGAACATCGTGGTGATCAACGCCTACGTCCGCGAGAACGCCGGCGACGCCGCCCTGCTCTCGGTGTGCCTGAACCAGGTCCGCGAAGCCTTCCCCGACGCCGACCTGATGATCGCGGGCATGGAGGACGCGGCCGTGCACTCCGAGTTCGAAGGCGTGCGCAACATCGGATCGATCCGTCGCTACGTCGCCGACGGCACGGTGTCGCTCCCTCGCCGCCTGCTGCGCAAGGCGCTGCTGGGCCTCGCGGGCACCGCCGCCGTCACCCTGCCGCGCCCGCTCGCCCGGGCGGTGGTTCGAGTGCTGCCGGCCGAGGCCCGGCGTGAGGCCGACGCCGTGTCGCGCGCGGACCTGGTGGTGTCCATGGGCGGCGGATACGTCCTGGCCCGACCCGGGCTCGACGGCTACCAGAACATCTTCTTCGTGCTGCTGCCGGCGCTGCTGGCACAGAAGGCGGGCGTGCCGGTGGTCTGGGCCCCCCAGTCCTTCGGCCCGTTCCCGGCCGCCGCGCAACGCAGGCTGGTCGGCCGGGTCATGTCCCGCTCCGCCGCGGTTCTCGCCCGCGAGGACGTCAGCGTCGGCGAGCTCCTGACATGCGGAATACCGACGGATCGCATCGAGCGGGCCGTGGATGCAGGGTTCGCCTTCGCCCCCGAGCCGATGACCGACTGGCGCGACCGGCTCGGCGTGGGCCCGGGCGAGAGCCTCGTCGGTGTCACCGCCCGCCGCTGGCTGGCTCCGGCAGCCCAGGACCGATACGAGCGGGAACTGGCCCGCACGATCGACGCCGTGCAGGCCACCGGCGCCCGCGTGGTGCTCATCCCGCAGGTCAGCACCGACTACCTGGGCGACGACGACCGGGTTTGCGAACGTCGTATCGCAGCGCACTGTGCGAGCGGACCGCTGATGATCGACGAGGTCGTCGACTACCGCGACCTGAAGGGCCTGTACGACGAGTGCTCCCTGCTCATCGGCACCCGCTTCCACTCAGTGATCTTCTCCCTCACCAGTTGTGTTCCCTGCGTGGCCATCGAGTACGAGCACAAGACCCGGGGCATCATGGCCGACCTGGAACTCGGCGAGTGGGTTCTGCCCATCGCCGAGGTGACCCACGACCGGCTGTGGGCACTGGTCGAGCCGTTGTTGAAGGACCCGGCACCGTACCGCGCGGTCCTCGACCGAAACCTGCCCGGCTACGTCGCGCGCGCCCGCTCACTGCCCCGGCGGCTCCAGGAGGCGGCGTGAACAGCGGGCACGCGCCCGCCGCGCCGACGGTGCTGCTGGCGACGCCGTACCTGCCGCCGTCGCTCGGCGGGGTGGAGCAGTACGTCTGGCACCTCGCCCGCGAACTGGGCGCGCACCACGGGTACCGCGTCGTCATCGCGACGACGACGGGCGGGCCGGGCGGGCGGCCGGGGCGGTCCGAGGACGGGCCCGACGGCTGCGTCGTGTACCGGCTGGCGGCCCCCGTGCTGCTGTCGCGCACGCCCGTCGGCACGGGCTGGCGACGGCAACTGCGGCGGATCATCGAACGGGAGGGCGTGGACCTGGTCAACGGGCACGCGCCCGTGCCGCTGTTCGCGGACGCCGCGGCCCGGGCCGCCGGTGACACCGGCCGGCCGTTCGTGCTGACGTACCACACCGGGCGCATGCGCAAGGGCCGGGCCGTGACCGACGCCGCGCTGGCCGCGTACGAACGGACCGTGCTGGCCGGCACGGTACGACGGGCCCGTGAGGTCATCTGCTCGTCCGACTACGTGGTGGCCGACCTCGCTCGCCTCTTCGCGGGCCGGTCCACGACGATCCCGCCCGGCGCGGACCTGGACCTCTTCACTCCGGGCCCGGTACCGGCCGAACCCCGGGTCCTGTTCGTCGGGTCCCTGGAGCAGCACACCGCCTACAAGGGCCTCTCCGAACTGCTCGCTGCGGTATCCGAGTTGAAGGAGCAGGGGAGTCCCGTACGGCTGGAGGTCGTGGGCGACGGAACGGCGGCGGGCAACTACCGGCACACGGCCGACCGGCTCGGACTCGGCGGCAAGGTCACCTTCAGCGGGCGGTTGTACGGCGCGGACCTGGCCGCCGCCTACCGGCGCGCGCGGGTCCTGGCCCTGCCCACGTCCTACGACAGCTTCCCCAGCGTCCTGGTGGAGGCGATGGCCGCCCGGCGCCCCGTCGTCACCACCGGCGTCGGCGGCATCCCGAGCCTCGTCCGGCACGAGGACAACGGCCTGCTCGTGGCGCCGGGTGACCGCGCCGGACTGCGCACCGCGCTGACCCGCGTGCTCACCGACGAGGCCCTCGCGGACCGGCTCGCCGCGGCGGGGCTGGCCCATGTCCGCCGCGAGCTGGGCTGGGAGCGGCAGGCGACCCGCACCGCCGACGTGTTCTCCCGAGTGCTCGAGGGCCGTGGACGCCGTACGGTCGCGGTCGTCGCCCCCTACTACCCGCCCAAGATCGGCGGTGTGGAGAACTACGCCGCCAAGGTCGCCACCTCGGTCGCCGCGGACCCCGAGCTGCGGTCCGTGGTGATCACCACCAACACGGCGGGCCGCCGCACCGGCGTGACCGTGGAGGACGGCGTGCCCGTCGTCCGGCTCGGCACCTGGGCCCGCCTGTCCAACACTCCGCTCAGCCCCCTGTGGCCGCTGCAGTTGCGCGGTTGGCTGCGGCGGATGCGGGTCGAAGTGATCAACACGCACGCGCCGGTGCCCGGCCTCGCCGACCTCGCGGTCGCGCTGCGCGGCCGGCGGCCCGCCGTGGTCACTTATCACGCCGGCTCGATGCTGAAGGGCGAGCCCGGAGCCGACCGGATCATCCGCTGCTACGAACGCCGTGTGTTGCCCCGGGTGTTCGCCCGGGCGGCGGCCCTGATCGCCGTGTCCCCGGTCTCGCTGGCCGCCCGCCACCCAGGCGCCGTACAGATCACCCCCGGCGTGGACACCGACCGTTTCACACCCGGCCCTCTCCCGCCGTCCCGGCGCCCCCGCACGGTCGTGTACCTCGGCCGCATGGACCGCACCTCGTCCTGGAAGGGCGTCGACGTCCTCCTCGCCGCCGCCGCGAAACTCCCCGACGACGTCGAGGTCACCCTCGTCGGCGACGGCGACGCCGTCCCCGACCACCGTGCCCGCGCCGAACACCTCGGTATCGCCGACCGCGTGCACACCCCCGGCCAGCTCACGGGCGACGACCTGGTGACGGCCCTGCAACAGGCCGCCGCCGTCGTCCTTCCCTCACTCAGCGAGGCCGAGTCCTTCGGCATGGTCCTGATCGAGGCCATGGCCTGCGGCACTCCGGTCGTCGGCTCGGACGTCGGCGGCATCCCCCACGTGATCGATCCCGGCGTCAACGGCCTCCTCGTCCCGCCCGGAGACCCGGCCGCCCTCGCCGACGCCCTGCTGGCCCTCCTGGGCGACGGAAACCTGGCCGACCACCTCGGCGCGACGGGCCGCCACACCGCGGTCGAACGGTACGCGTGGCCTGCGCTCACGGCTCGCTACGTAAGGCTGTTCAGGAAACTGGAGGCGGGGAACCGCTGAGTAGCGGCGTCCCGTCACTCGTCCAGAGGCGGCTCCCCCTCCACCAGCCGTTCCGCGATGTCGTCCGCCCACTCCTGGGCCCAGCGGCGGAGTGCGTTGATCCCGGTCTCGTCGAGGCCGTACGCCGTGAACTGCGAGTCGTCGAGCCACTCCGCGCCGGTCAGGCGGGCCTGCAGATCCGTCAGGTCGAAGCCGTCACCGGCGTGGCGGCGGGCCAGTTGCTCGAGTTCCGGGTGGCTGAAGCGGTCGGAGGCGGCGTGGACGTCGATGAGGTCGCGGGCGAAGCCGCGGTCGGCCAGGGCCCGGACCTTCATGCCGACGACGTCTTCGAGGGAGACGGTCAGCCCCGGCTCGGTGACGACCGGCGGATGCCAGAGCGCCTCCTTCAGCACCTGCAGTTCGCACTCCTCACCGGTGGACGGCTCGGTGACGCCCAGCCGCGCGGCGAGAGGGTCCGTCCCCAGCGGACGTACGGACCAGCCTCGTTCCTCCAGGCCCGCCCGGACGGCGGAGGCGATCTCCTCCATCGGGGCGGGGCTCTCCGTCGCCACGTCCACGTCCCGGCTGGGCCGGTCCACCAGCCCGTGCGCCCGTACCGCGTCCCCACCGGCGAGCGCCAGAGCGTACGGCGCGCCGACGGCGAGGACGTCGGCCACGAGCCGTCGATGTGGTTCCGCGAGCTTCACGCCGTCTCAATCAGGACCGGTCGGGGGAGGGCATGCCTCGATTATGTCCGCGACCGCGACGCGGAGCGCGCCGCCTCGAAGGCGCGGGCGTGTCCGGGCAGGCCTGGCCGGACCGCCGGGCGGCCAACTGGTCCTCGGGCAAAGGATGGCGAGGACGGCACGCGGCGAGGACGGCGAGGACGGCGAGGGTGTCCATTGGCCTGGCACACCCGACCCCTTGGGTCTCTCGCCCTGCTCCGCGCGGGCCGGGTGCCGCCGTCCGTCCGGGACCGCGGTGAGGTCCGTCAGCCTGTGGGCGTGCCGATCTGGTTCTGTTCGAGCGCGGAGCGCAGCTTCGACATGGCGCGTGCGGCGGCCGAGGCCGAGGAAGCGTCGAGAGTGCCTCCGATCAGCTCGGCCACCCCATCGGTGAAGGTTCTCTCCGCGGCGTCGACGAGTTGCGAGCCGGCGTCGGTCAGGGCCAGCAGTGACGACCGGCGATCCGATGGATTCGGCTGCCGGACCGCCCAGCCCTGCTTTTCCAGCCGGTCGATGCTCTTGCTGGTCGCCCCGATGCCGATGGCGAACTCGGCGGCGAGGTCCGCCACACGGGATCCGGGGTGGTCGCGCAGGTAGCGCAGGGCCTCGAACTGTGAGGTGACGATCCCGTGCCGCTCACGGAGGCGGTCGTTGAGGGCGTTGTACAGACGCGTCTCGCACCGGACCAGATCGGCGAAGAAGCCGGGGAGGTCGACCTCGTCGCCGCCCGATGTATATTCCATGGCATATAGTGTACAGGAAGCTACCTACGGGGGAGTTCTACCCATGAGCAGGGAACAGCGCGCCCAAGTCGACGCGATGCTGCGGCAGCCGCGGCCCGAGGGCCCCCGGTCGGTCGAGGCGATCCGCGCCGGATTCAAGGCGCTGATGGCCCGGATGATCGTGCCCGACGGCATCCGCACCGAGCGGACGACGCTCGGCGACCGACCCGCGCTGCATGTGGAGCCGGACAACGGGCGCCGCGCCGGGACGATCCTGTATTTCCACGGCGGCGGATGGGTGTTCGGCTCCCCCGAGACGGCCCTGTCGCTGACGGGAAACCTGGTGGCCAGGACCGGCTTCGCGGCGTACTCGGTGGACTACCGACTCGCCCCCGAGCATCCGTTCCCGGCCGCGATCGAAGACACCCTGGGCGCCTACCGTGCCCTCCTCGACAGCGGCGAAGACCCCTCGGCCATCGCGTTCGCCGGTGACTCCGCCGGTGGCGGCCTCACCGTCACCACCTGCCTCGCCGCCCGCGATGCGGGCCTCCCCCTGCCCGCCGCCGTCGTGGCGTTCTCCCCGGGCCTCGACGCCACCCGGACGGGCGAGAGCATGGACGCCAAGGAAGGCATCGACCCGATCTTCACCCGCGAGGCCGTCGAACGCACCGGGGCCATGTACCTCGCCGGAGCCGACCCGCGCCAGCCACTGCTCAGCCCGGCCGTCCTCGCCGACCTCACCGGCTTCCCCCCGATGCTGATCCAGGTGGGCACCAACGAAATCCTGCTGGACGACTCCACGCGCCTTGCCGCGCGCGCGAGGGCGGTCGGAGTGGACGTCATCCTGGACGTCACCGCCGACGTGCCGCACGTGTTCCAGTCGTTCGCCGGCGTTCTGGACGAGGCGGACGAGGCGCTGGACCGCGCGGCCCTCTTCCTCACCCAGCGCATGCGGACCCGGGGCACGGCGCACACGCCGGCGGAGTAGCACCGCCCGGCCCCCGGTTCCGGGGATCGTCATCGTCACCCGCGAGGGCCTGACCGCCGCAGCGCCGGCGGCCGGGGCGGCGGGCGCGCCACCGCCGCCCCGAGGAACTGCCCGCAACCGGTCACCGACGCCGGGACGCGGGCGAACCTCGCCGGGGCGTCTTCGGCATTTAGGTCGGGATCAGACCTCAATGGCCTCTAGCGTCCCTCCGTGCGCCATACACGCCGCACAACGCCACGCAGAACAGCGCCAAGCGGCTCCACACAGCGCCATCCAGCACCAACACAGCGCCATGCGGCGCCACACGGCGCAATCCAGCACCACACAGCGCCATGCGGCACCACACAGCGCCATGCGGCAGGACGACAAGACGAGAGATGACCAGCGACAAGGCGGACACCATGAGCTTCGACAACCCGGCCACCCCCGACCCCGTCCACGCGCCCGCAGTCACCGGCGAGCGCGCCGACCTGTTGGAGGTGCTGGCCAAGCAACGGCAACTGCTGCGCTTCACGACGCGTGACCTCACCGACGAGCAGGCCGGGCGGCGCACGACCGCCAGCGAGCTGTGCCTGGGCGGTCTGGTCAAGCACGTCACCGCGGTCGAGCGGACCTGGGCCGCCTTCATCCTCGACGGTCCCTCCGTGATGGGCGACTTCGCCGCCATGACCGAGGCCGACTGGGCGCGTCGGGCCGACGAGTTCCGGATGCTGCCCGGTGAGACGCTGGCGGGCGTGCTGGCCGACTATGCGGAGGCGGCGCGCCGGACGGACGAGTTGGTCGCCGCCCTGCCCGACCTGGACGCCGCTCAGCCGCTGCCCAAGGCGCCGTGGCACCGGTCCGACGAGAAGTGGTCCGCTCGCCGGGTGCTGATGCACGTCATCTCCGAGACCGCCCAGCACTCCGGCCACGCCGACATCATCCGGGAGAGCCTGGACGGCGCCAAGAGCATGGGCTGACCGGCGGCGGTACGGCGATCCCCGAGGACCGGCGACGGCCGCCACCCCGTCGTCCTGCCCGGGAGGTTCCCCACCGCAGGGGGGCGACGGGCCTCGGCGGACGACCCCCGGCGTCCGGGGGCAGCCGTCGGCATGGGCTGCCGGTGGGCGGGGGCGGCTTGGTCAGGTCAGCTTCTTGTACATGTGGACGTCCTCGGCCCCGCCGGGGATGCCCGGAGTCCGGCCGGTCTCCACGTAGCCG
Source organism: Streptomyces sp. NPDC028331 (assembly GCF_055565775.1). Taxonomy (NCBI): domain Bacteria; kingdom Bacillati; phylum Actinomycetota; class Actinomycetes; order Kitasatosporales; family Streptomycetaceae; genus Streptomyces; species Streptomyces sp. NPDC028331. The sequence goes on from NZ_JBVHTR010000002.1 coordinate 154,509, forward strand.
TGACGCAGGTAGAAGGACGGGGCCTGGAAGCTGTACGACGAGACGCAGGCACGGTCGCAGCCACGGCGCCGTGCCTCCTCCTCCGCGGCCACGAGGAGCCTGCTTCCCCAGCCGTCCCCGCGGCTCTCCTCGCGCACCCAGACCATGTCGATGCCGAGGAGTCCGCCCCACGTCCAGGCGGCCAGGCCCCCGATGAGTTCGCCGGACTCGTCGACGGCCTTGACCGACAGTTCTCCCTGGTCGGCCTCAGTGGTCCCGGTGGCCCGGAAATTGAGCTCGTCCAGGCCCTCGGCCAGGCGGTCGCTGAGTTCGGGGTCGCGGTGGCCGATGCTCAACGTCGCAGCGGTGTTGTCAGGCGCCATGCCGCAGAGTGTGACATACAGGGACGAGCCGGCGGGGGTCACGCCGCTGTGGACTTCGCGGCGGCCGGGGCGGCCGGGGCGGCCGGGCGGCTGGGGCGGTCGGGGCGGCCGGTCAGCGGGGAGGTGCCGTACCCCGCAGTGGGGACGGGGAAGGTGACGCTGGCCTGATCGCGTTGCCGTCGACACCACCCATCTGACCCGGAATCAGGTGTCGGGGTGCGGTCAGGGTTTGCTCAGGGACGCTCCCTGATGAGGGGGACCACCGGTGCGCAGGAGACTCGTGGTCGGGCCGGTCGGACGTCGGTCCGACCGCCACCGTCAGGGAGAGCCCCTCGTGAACTCGTCTGCCCGTCACCGCCGTTGGACCGCCCTCGTCGCCTCCGGCGCCGTGCTGCTGACCCTGGCCGCGGGGATGGCCGCGCCCGCCTCTGCCGCGATGTCCGGCCCCGCACCCGCCACCGCCGGCGCGCCGTTGCCCGCTCTCGACCCGGTCGCGCTCAAGGCGGCCATCAGCGGCCTGCCGAGCGCGGACGTCACCGGCGCGCTGCTGCGGATCACCGGCAGCGCGGGCCACTGGTCGGGCACCTCGGGCGTGGGCGACCTGGAGACCGGTCAGGGCGTCCCGCGCAACGGGCACATCCGGATAGGGAGCATCTCGAAGGTCTTCACCGCGACCATCGTCCTCCAGCTCGCCGCCGAACACAGGATCGACCTGGACGAGCCCGTCCAGCGGTATCTGCCGGGCGTCCTGCCCGCCAGCCTGCCGCCCGTCACGGTCGGCCAACTGCTCGACCACACCAGCGGTCTGCCGCGCGCCGCCGAGACCGCGGACTTCGGCGACGGCAGCCCCGAATGGTTCGCCGCCCACCGCCTGAAGAGCTTCACCCCGCAGCAGGTGATCGACCTGATGGCAGGACAGCCGATGCAGTTCGCACCGGGCACCGCGCAGCAGTACAACGGGATGAACTACTTCGTCGCCGGCCTGCTGGTCGAGAAGATCACCGGGCACACCTTCGCCCACGAGGTGCGCTCCCGGATCACCCGGCCCCTGGGCCTGCACGACACCTACGTCCCCGACGCCGACGACCCGCGCCTGCCGGAGCCGCACTCCCACGGCTACCTGGCGGTCACGTCGCCGGACGGCACCACGCATCCGGTGGACGTCACCGAGCAGAGTCCCTGGCCCTGGGCCGAGGGCGGCATGATCTCCACCCCCGCCGACCTCGACCGCTTCGTCACCGGCCTCTTCCGTGGCCGTCTCCTCCCGCCGGCCCAGCAGGCGAAGCTGTTCACCGTCCCCGACGTGCCGAGTTTCCACAGCAGCCAGTGCCGCAGCCAGGCCGACGCGGGCCGGGCCTGCATGACGATGGGCCTGATGCGGGTCAAGGCGTCCAACGGCGTCGTCGTCTGGGGCAAGACGGGTTCCCGGCCCGGATACACCAGTGGTGTGTTCGCCACCCGCGACCTCTCCCGCAAGATCGTCTACTCCGTCGACCCCACCAACCTCAACGGCACCGAGATGCGCTACATCCTGCGGATAGCCGCCGCCTCCTTCGGCACCCTGGTCCCGGCCGAAGGCTGACCTCCCGACAGCCGGCTGCGCCGTCGGTGCCAGGGGTGGTCGTCAGGCGGGAGCCGGGTGAACGGGACGTCAGATCGGCTCCGCTCGCCGAGACGGGTTCCCCCGGCTCCGCTCCGCTGATCGCCGGGACGGCCGGCGCGGTCGTGCCGGCCGGTGCCGCCCTGGTGGCCGTCGCACGCCGGCGCCGCGGCGCCCACCGCTGACCCGGACGCCCCGGCCGAGCCGAGGCCGGGGCGGGCTCAGTGCCCCGGGGCCAGGTACGTGACGCCGAAGCGGAAGTCCCGCCGGTGGCCGGGCTCCAGGGACAGGGCGGTGGTGTGTTCCGGGCGGTTGAAGGCGTTGGTCATCGTCTCGACGGGTTCCAGCGCGATGGAAGCACGCCGGTCACGCGCCAGGGTGTCTCCGGTGAACACGTGCATGTAGCCGCCGTACTGCCACACCCGCAGTTCCTCACCGCTCGCCGGATCGCTCAGCACGGTCTCCGCCCGGCCGCCGGGACCGGGGGACAGGTCCGCGTAGCAGGCGTCGATGACGGCTGCGCCCAGCCGTCTCGGCGTGCGGAAGTCCCTGTCGGGGCAGTGGTCCAGGGGCAGCAGCGCCTCATCGCCGGGCAGCGGGATGAGCGAGGCGTCGGTGCGGATCAGGGTGTCGGCGGGGATGTGCAGGACCAGGTCGTCGATGGGCCGGGAGAGGCTGAAGTAGGGGTGCCAGCCCGCCGCGTAGGGGGCGGTGGTGTCGCCCACGTTCGTCGCCCGGATCTCGACGCCGAGCTCGTGGCCGGCGACGGTGTACTCCACCTCGAGGTCCAGGGCGAACGGGTAGCCGGGGTACCGGTCCGGTGTGATGCGCCCGGTGCGCAGCACCAGACGCGCGGAGTCGGCCGTCGTGGTCGTACCGGCGAGCTCGAACGGCGCTTCACGGGCGAACCCGTGGTAGATCGTGCGGTCCCCGTGGCGGCCGGGCAGCAGGTCGTGGTCGCGGCCGCGCCAGCGGTAGCGGCCGTCGGCGACGCGGTTGGGGAACGGGGCGAGCAGGCCCGCCCGTACGCCGTCCTGCGACAGCAGTTCCGCCTCGTCGCGGTAGCCGTCCGTCAGCTCCGCAGGCCGCCCGGCCGCCCCGCGCCGGACCTGCCAGCGGAGCAGCGTCGCCCCGCGCAGGGCGAGGACGGCGCGCACGGAGCCGTCCGGCGCGGAGACGGACACGGTGGGTTCGCCGCCGAGGCTGCCTTCGGCGATCCGGTACTCGGCGGCCATCCCGCCCCTTCCCCTCAGCCGGCTTCCGGGGCGAGCTTCTTCGCCCCCGTCATGATGGCGACCGCGTCCTCCATGGAGTGCGACTGCGGGGTGATGACCCCGGCGCAGGCGCCGAGCCGCTGGATGTGGATACGGTCGGCGACCTCGAAGACGTTGGGCATGTTGTGGCTGATCAGGATGACGCCCAGGCCCTGGTCCCGCAGGTCGCGCACCAGCCGCAGCACCTGGCCCGTCTCGCGGACGCCGAGGGCGGCGGTCGGCTCGTCGAGGATGACGACGCGGCCGCCGAAGGCGCCCGCGCGGGCCACGGCCACCGACTGGCGCTGGCCGCCGGAGAGCGTCTCCACGGCCTGGTTGATGTTCTGCAGCGTGCTGATGCCCAGCCGCTTGATGTGCTCGGACGCCTGACGCCTCATCTCGCCGGTGTCGAGCATCCGGAACACCGAGCCGAGCGGACCCTTGCGGCGTATCTCCCGGGCCAGGAACAGGTTGCTGGCGATGTCCAGCGCCGGGGCGACGGCCAGGGTCTGGTAGACCGTCTCGATGCCGGCCTCCCGGGCGTCCTGCGGCCGCTTGAAGTGGACCTCCTTGCCGTCCACGAGGATGCTGCCCTGGTCCGGGACCAGCGCCCCGGAAAGGGTCTTGATCAGAGTGGACTTGCCGGCGCCGTTGTCGCCGATGACGGCGAGGACCTCGCCGGAGTGGAGGGTGAGGTCGACGTTGTTCAGGCCGACGACCCGGCCGAAGACCTTGACCAGGCCCCTGGCCTCGAGAACGGGTGCGTTCTGGGTCACGACTTCACCTTCCGGATCCACTGGTCGACGGAGACAGCCGCGATCACCAGGATGCCGACCGCGAGGACTTGGTAGTTGGGGTCGATCCCCGCCAGCGCCAGGCCGTTGACGAAGACCTGGACGATGAGCGCGCCGATCAGCGAGCCGAGCACCACGCCGCGTCCGCCGAACAGGCTGGTGCCGCCGATGACGACGGCGGTGATGGACTGCAGGTTGGCGTTGAGACCGCTGTTGGGGTCGCCGCCGCCGACCCGGCCGACCAGGATCCAGGCGCCTACGGCGATGGCGAAACCGCCGACCATGTAGGCGCTCAGGAGCACCCGGTTGACGGAGATGCCGGCCAGGCGGGCGGCCTCGACGTCGTCGCCGACGGCGTACAGGTGCCGGCCCCAGGCGGTGTAGCGCAGGGCGTAGCCGACCACCGCGTACAGGGCGATCATGAGCAGGACGCCGTTGGTCAGGTTCAGCTGGCCCAGGGAGACCGTGTTGGCGGTCCACATGAGGATGTTGCCCGGCTGCAGGGCGACGGTCTGGCCCTTGGCGTAGATGAGGGTGATGGCGGTGAAGACGCTGAGGGTGCCCAGGGTGACAATGAAGGGGGGCAGCTTGATCTTGGTGACCAGCAGCCCGTTGACGGCCTGCGCCGCGATGGCGACGGCCGCCCCCGCCAGCAGTGCGACCACGCCCGGCAGGTGGTTGTCGGCGACGAGCTTGGACATCAGCAGCGAGGCGAGCACCATGACCGCGCCGATGGACAGGTCGATGCCCGCGGTGAGGATGATGACCGTCTGGCCGACGGCCAGTGAGCCGATGACGGCGACCTGCTGGGCGACCAGCGACAGGTTCTGCAGCGCGTAGAAGCGCTCGTTGACCAGGGAGAACACCACGGCGGCGAGCACCAGGACGATCGCCGGGCTCAGTGCGGGCTGGCGGTGCAGCACCGAGTGGATGCGCTGGGTCAGGGTGGCGGGCCGGTTGAGGAACTCCTCCAACGGCGCCGGTGTGGCTTCACTGTCCACGTGGGTGGTCACAGGGGGTCCTTCCGGTTCATTCCCTCGTGAAAGGCTCATGGGCTCGGGTGGTCCGGGGGGGGGGGGGGGGGGGGGGGGGGGGGGGGGGGGGGGGGGGGGGGGGGGGGGGGGGGGGGGGGGGAGAGAGAGGGGGGGGGACGACGAGCAA